>JBJMLP010000211.1:0-14274 GCA_045805245.1 Actinomycetota bacterium
CGCGACGGCGAGCCGTGGGCGCCCCTCCCGGGATGAGCTCGCGGCCGTTCGTCCTCGTCGACCGGGACGGAACGATCAACGCCGAGCATCCGGGTCGCTACGTTCTGGAGCCCGACGACTTCGCGCTGTTGCCGGGGTCGCTCGAGGGACTGCGGAAGGTCCGCGACCTCGGACTTCCGCTCGCCGTCGTGACGAACCAGAGCCCGATCGCGCGCGGCTGGATCGACGCCGGACGCCTGGAGGAGATCCACGCGCGGATGCGGGAGCTTCTTCCCGACATCGACCTCACCGGCATCTACGTCTGTCCGCACGCTCCCGGAGACGGCTGCGCCTGCCGGAAACCGGGGACGGAGCTCCTGCTGCGCGCCGCCGGGGATATCGGTGCGGACCCGGCGGACGGATTCCTCGTCGGTGACAAGACCTCAGACATCGAGGCCGGCCGGAACGCCGGAATGACGACGATCCTCGTCCGGACCGGGTTCGGAGAGGAGGCGCTCCGCGAGGGCGCTCCCGCCGACCACGTCGTCGCTGATCTCCGCGCCGCCGCCGACCTCATCGCGACGCTCGTTCCCGACGCGGTCGGCGAGGTCGAAGCCGACGAGGTCGCGCGATGACCGTGCGGGAACGCGCCGAGCGCTATCTCCAGGAAACCTCGGACGTCGTCCTGGCCGCGCAACGCACGTGCATCGAGGAGATCGAGGCCGCGGCCGGGATCCTCATCGAGACGCTCCGCGGCGGGGGAAAGTTCCTGATCTGCGGCAACGGCGGCAGCGCGGCGGACGCCCAGCATCTCGCGACGGAGTTCGTCAGCACGCTCACCATCGACCACCCGCGGCCGAGCATCCCGGCGATCGCGCTGACGACCGACACGTCGCTCCTCACCGCGGTCGCGAACGATTTCGGCGTCGAGGGCATGTTCGCGCGTCAGGTGGAGTCGCTCGGCGCGGAGGGTGACGCGCTGATCGCGATCTCCACGAGCGGCAACTCCGCGAACGTCCTCCGGGCGGCGGAGGCCGCACGCGCTCGCGCGATCCGCGTGATCGCGTTGACCGGCGAAAGCGGCGGCACGCTCGCTCCGTCCGCCGACGTCGCGATCCGCGTGCCGAGCGCTGTCACGGCGCACATCCAGGAGGCGCATCTCGCCATCGAGCAGCTCCTCGCGCTGCTCGTCGAGGAGGAGCTGTACCCGCGCGCATGAACCGCGCGTGGGAGCGCATCGCCGCGTTCACCCGCGAGGAGATCGGACCGGACGCCGAGGGATGGATCGAGGCCGTTCCGCGCGCACTTCCCGAGCTTGCCGAACGTTGGTCGCTGAGGCTCGGCGAGCCGTTCGAGGCGGAGACGACCTCGTACGTGCTCCCGGCGGAACGCACGGACGGAAGCCCCGCCGTGTTGAAGCTGATCTATCCGCACTATCCGGAGACCCCGTTCGCGCAGGAGGTGGCCGGACTCGGCATGTGGAACGGGCGCGGCGTCGTGCGTCTCCTCGAGGCCGAGGCCGAGATCGGCGCGCAGCTATTGGAACGTGCAATGCCGGGAACCTCCGCACTGGAACTCGATGAAGACGACGCGCTCGCGATCGCGGCGGAAGTGCTCCTGCGGATGTGGACAGCGCAGGCCTCGCCGCATCCGGAGATCAGAACGCTCGCGGAGCAAGCGCGCATCTGGGCGACCGAGATCGTTGCCGACTGGGAAGCGGCGGGCGAACCGTACGAACGCGACCTGCTGGAACGGGGACGCTCGACGCTTCTGCGACTCGCGGACGACGTTGGGCGACGCGCCGCCGAGGAACTCGTGCTCGTCCACGGCGATCTCCATCACGGCAACGTCCTGAGGGCGGAGCGGGAGCCCTGGCTCGCCATCGATCCGAAGCCGATCCTCGGAGAACGCGAATACGACCTGCGTGCACCGCTCTGCGACCGTCGTGAGGCGCTCTTCGCCGATCGCGATCCCGCTGCGCGGCTCCGACGCCGCCTCGACGGCCTTCTCGGAACCCTCGGCGATGTCGACGCGCAACGCCCGCTCGAGTGGGCCTTCGTCGTCGAGCTGACGTGGTGCACCAACGGCCTCACGGAGGCCGGGCCCGATGGGAACTCCGCGCGGATGCAGCTCCGGAGCGCCGAGCTCCTCGCCTCGCTGATCGACTGACGGAGATGCCTGCGCCGCAACGCATCAAGGGCCCCTTGACTCTCGAACGTACGTTCGATATCGTCCGGAGCCCGGCACGGCCCCGCCGGTCGATCCGCTCGACGGAAGGTGACGACGTGCTGGAAACCCCCGTCCAGACCACGCTCGAGGAGGGCATCCCGCTCGCGGAGGTGACGTTCTGCGCGGTCGACCTGGAAACCACGGGCGGCTCGCCGCGGCATGACTCCATCACCGAGATCGGAGCCGTGAAGTTCCAGGGCGGCGAGCGCATCGGGACGTTCCAGTCCCTCGTGGACCCAGGAGCCCCGATCCCGCCGTTCATCACCCATCTCACCGGCATCGACGACGCGACCGTCCGTGAGGCGCCGCCGCTCGAGGCGGTCCTCCCGAGCCTCGTGGAGTTCGTCGACGGTGCCGTCTTCGTCGCGCACAACGCGAGCTTCGACTTCCGGTTCCTCAACGCGGCGCTGAAAGAGCTCGACTATCCGCTGCTGACCGGACCGCCGATCTGCACCGCGAAGCTCGCCCGCCGGGTCGTCTGGCCCGACGTGCCGAACGTCCGGCTCCGGACGCTCGCGCAGTACTTCCGCACCGCGATCCGCCCCGCGCACCGCGCCCTTCCCGACGCGGAGGCGTGCGCGGACGTCCTCCACGGCCTGCTGGAGCTCGGCGGACGCCTCGGCATCCTCACGCTCGGCGATCTCCACGGAGCCTGCACCGCCCGGGGGCGCCCGCACTTCGCGAAGATCCGTCTCGCCGACGACCTTCCGACCGCCGCGGGCGTGTACCTGTTCCACGGCCGCGACGGGCGGGTCCTCTACGTCGGCAAGTCGAAGAACCTCCGCAGCCGCGTGAAGAGCTACTTCTACGGAGACGCGCGCAAGGCGATCGAGGATCTCCTCGCCGAGGTGCGCTCGGTGGAGGGCGTGCGCTGCGACTCCGAGCTTGAGGCGCTCGTCGCGGAGGCGCGACTGATCCGTCTCCACGAGCCCAAGTACAACCGCCGCGGGAAGACCTGGCGCCGGTATGCGTACCTGCGACTCGACGATTCGGAGGCGTTCCCGCGCCTGAAGGTCGTCAAGGACGTCAAGGGCGCCGGCCGCTTCATCGGCCCGTTCGCGAACTCCTCGGTCGCGCGCCTCGCGAAGGAGGCGTTGGAAGAGATCGTGCCGATCCGGCGTTGCACCAAACGGATGGGAGCGGCCACGCGCTTCGCTCCCTGCGCGCTCGCCGAGATGGGGCGCTGCGTCGCTCCCTGCGACGGACGCGTCGATCCCGAGCGCTACGGAGAGCTGGTCCGGGAGCTGAATTCCTCCCTCTCCTCCCCGGGCCGGCTCCTCGAAGCGCTCGAGATGCGTCTCCGCAAGCTCGCGGAGCAGGAGCGCTTCGAGGAAGCCACACTGCTCCGCGACCGCGTGCGCGCCCTCGCGGAGGCGCTCGCCCGCTCCCGGAGCGACCGCTGGCTCGTCGAGGCGGGAGCGATGACGCTCCGCACGTCCGACGGCCGTCCGCTCAGGCTCTCCGGAGGCTCGCTCGTCCGCGGGGACGGGAGCGAATCGATCCCGCTCCCCTGCCCGCGCGACCGCGCCGACGAGCTCTCGGCCGTCCGGAGCTGGCTCTCCCGCAACGCCGTCACCGTGGAGGACGCCGAGACGCCCCCGCATGAACCCGTCGCGGGCGGCTCGGAGCTCCACACGCTCCTCGCCCGCCTCCGCGCCGTGGAGCGTTCCGACGGCGGCGCGTTCCGCGAACCGGGTCGGAGCACGGTCGCCAGCTAGAATCGATCGTATGGAGCGCGCGGTCATCCTCGAAGGCGTGCGCACGCCGATCGGAAAGTTCCTCGGCGGGTTCACGGAGACTCCCGTCGTCGACCTCGGCGTCGCGGCCACGAAGGAGGCTCTTCGCCGCGCGAACGTCGCGCCCGAGGAGGTCCAGGAGGCCGTCTACGGTCACGCGCGCCAGGCGGGGAACGGCCCCAACACGGGCCGCCAGGTGGCCTATCGCAGCGGCATCCCTCAGGAGGTCTCCGCCTTCAACGTGAACATGGCCTGCGCTTCCGGAACGAAGGCCGTGCAGCTCGCATCGGAGCAGATCGCGCTCGGCAACGCCGAGGTCACCATCGCCGGCGGCATGGAGAACATGTCGCGCGTGCCGTTCCTGCTCGACCGGATGCGAACGGGCTACCGGTTGGGCGACGCCGCCGTCATCGACGGGATGTACCGCGACGGGTTCCTCGACCCCCTCTGCGGCCTGGTCATGGGCGAGACGGCGGAGAACCTCGCGCGCCGCTACGACATCTCGCGCGAGGAGCAGGACGAGTTCGCGCTCAACAGCCAGCTGAAGGCGGAGGCGCAGAAGCACCGCCGTGCCGCGGAGATGTTCCCGGTCGAGGTCCAGGGGAAGCGCGGAGAGACCGTAACGATCTCTGAGGACGAGCATCCGCGCGCCGGGTCGACGATGGAGGGTCTCGCGAAGCTCAAGCCCGTGTTCGCTCCCGAGAACGGCACCGTCACCGCGGGGAACTCCTCCGGCATCACCGACGGAGCCGCGGCCCTCGTGTTGATGTCCGAGTCGCGGGCGAAAGCCGAGGGCCGCGAGCCGCTCGCACGGATCGTCGCGACCAGTGCCGTCGGAGTGGATCCGGCGTACATGGGCATCGGCGTGGTTCCGGCGGTTCGGAAGGTGCTCGACAAGACGGGCCTGTCGCTCTCCGACTTCGACGTCGTGGATATCAACGAGGCGTTCGCCGCGCAGGTGATCGCCTGCGACCGGGAGCTGAAGTTCGACCCCGACCGGTTGAACGTGAAGGGCGGCTCGATCGCCGTCGGACATCCGATCGGCATGAGCGGGGTGCGGATCGTCCTGACCTGTGCGTACGAGATGCGAGAGAAAGGCTATCCGCTCGGGCTCGCGGCGCTCTGCGTCTCTGGCGGCCAGGGCATGGCCGTCGTCCTCGAGCGCGCGTAGCGATGCTCCACGCCGTCGTTCTCGTCAACTGCAAGAGCGACGCGATCCCCGAGACGGCTCAGGCGATCGCCGACGTCGAGGGCGTGTCGGAGGTGTACTCCGTCACCGGCGACGTGGACCTCGTCGCGATCGTTCGCGTCGCGGGAGATCAGGATCTCCCCCGCGTCGTCCCACAGGGCATCGCGAAGGTGCCGGGCGTCGAGAAGACCGAGACACTGATCGCGTTCGAGGTGTACTCCAAACACGATCTCGACCGGCTGTTCTCGATCGGCTTCGAGGAAGGTTGAGCCGCTAGCTCTTCCGCTGCAGATCGAGGGCGATCGGCAGCGAGGACTTCCCCCATCCGTCGAGACCGCTGTTGCGGGGCGAGTACTTCTCCAGAAGGAGGCGTCGCGCGAGGACATCCTCGTCGGAGTCCTCGACGACACGCGCCGTTGCCTCGTAGGTCCCGTCGCCGATCCGGACCTGGACGGCCGGTTCGGCGATCAGGTTCTTCACCCAGTCCGAGCCGTCACGCCCGCCGGAGAGGAGATACAAGGTGTCGTTCTCCACGCCGAACCAGATCTCGATCGTGTGCGGCTTGCCGGTGACGCGGCCTCGGGTCGTCAGGTAGCAGTAATCGAGGCTTGCGGCGTCGTTCAGTGCACCGCCCAGAAGACGAGCGCTCCCACCACGACGATCGCGCTGATCAGCATCATCAGGTCGGAGCGCTTCACCTTTCCGGGCTGCATCGCGTTGAATCCCATGACGCTCCTCAGATTACGGCAGCCCGTAGTAGCTGCGGAACCGA
The DNA here is from genome assembly GCA_045805245.1 of Actinomycetota bacterium. GTDB lineage: Bacteria > Actinomycetota > UBA4738 > UBA4738 > JBJMLN01 > JBJMLN01. The sequence goes on from JBJMLP010000211.1 coordinate 5,906, forward strand.
GGCTCGGAGAGCCAGTAGATGTGTTGCCGGACGGCCGAGGCGTACGTCCGGGCTTCGGTCTCGTCGGAGCAGGAGCGCTTCGAGACCGCCGCCCCCTCCGGATCCTGGATGACCACGCGCCAGCCCCGCGCACCCTCCTCCAGCACGACGGAGTAGCGGTTGTCCGTCGCGGCCACCGCGCTCATCCCTTGGTTCCCGTCCGAACGCCGGTCTGCAGCCGCCCGACGGAAGTCTCCGCGGAGCGGAGCACCGACTCCCGGTCGATGTCGAAGGCGGGACTGAGGTCCGCGAGGCGTTCCAGCGCGTCCTCCAGCTCCGATCCCGCACGCTCGGCGTCGCGGAGCGTGTTCACCATCACGGCGGCGTAGTCGGGTTGGAGTGGCTGTTCGTCGTACGGGCAGAGTCCACCGTTCTCGATCACCTGCTCCGCGAGGAACGTCCGGCCGCAGAAATGACAGGTCCCCTTGATCTTCACGCGGTCTCCTTCGTCGTGAGCAGCTCCACCATCGTGTCGGCGAGCTCGAATGGGTCGAACGGTTTCACGAACCACGCATCGGCGCCCGACCAGTTCGCGAGCCACGCGTCGTGTGGACGGTCGAGCAGGATCACGATCACGCCGAGGAACGGCTGTTCCGCTCCCCGGAGGTCGCGAGCCATCGCGAACGCGCCCGCTCGCGAGGCCATCTCGTCGGCGATCACGATGCCGGGCCGGTTCCGCCACGCCACGCGGACGGCGATCTCGCCGTTGGCAGCCTCCAGGAACTCGATCGGATCGCCCGTCCGTCGCTCCACGGCCGTGACGGCGACGGCCATCTGCTCGCGCACGGTCGGACTCGAGGAGACGAGGAGGGCTTTCACCCACGCATTCTAGCCGGAGAGGTGCCCGCTCCTTGACATGCTGCAGCCGCTGCCCGTAGCGTCCGGCTCGCCGTTTCGCGCACGAGCCGAAGGTCGAGAGGAGGAGACCGGCGTGGGAAAGGCGAGCCAGCAAGCGGTTGCGGAGTTCATCGCGACCTTCACGCTGATCTTCATCGGCGCCGGCTCGTCGATCCTCTATGCGGCCCATCAGGTCGATCTGGTCGGCGTCGCGCTCGCTCACGGGCTCGCGCTCGCGATCATGGTCTCGGTCACGGCGCACGTCTCGGGCGGCCATGTCAATCCGGCGGTGACGGCTGGGCTCTGGGTGACGGGAAAGATCCAGACCACCCGCGCCGGCCTCTACGTGGTCGCACAGCTCCTTGGAGCTGCGGTCGGCGCGCTCGCCCTCCGCGGAACGTTCCCGACGGCACTCTGGAAGCCGGCGAACCTCGGCACGCCGCTTCCGGCGTCGTCGATCACCGCGGGAACCGCCGTCCTCCTCGAGGCGATCCTGACGTTCTTCCTCGTGTTCGTCGTCTTCGGGACCGCGGTGGACGAGAGCGGTCCCTTCGCGAAACTGGCCGGCTTTCCGATCGGGCTGGTGCTCACGATGGACATCCTCGCCGCCGGCACGCTGACGGGAGCCGCGATGAACCCCGCCCGCTCGTTCGGGCCGGCGCTCGTCTCCGGAACGTGGACAGATTGGTGGGTCTACTGGGTCGGGCCGGTGAGCGGCGGAATCATCGCGGCCGCGGTGTACTGGTTCACGTTCCTGCGGGACCGAGAACCCGTTCTTCCCGACTGAGGCGAAGCGCGCACGACCCGCTTGACGCGAGCTGCGGCCTAGAACTTCGGCTTGGCCGTCGGTCCCCTCCATGGATAACCGATCGTGTGCTGCCAGCAGTTGGGTCCGGGGTTGTAGTTGGACAGCTTCATTCCGCAGGAGCCGCAACGGCGCTCGTCGGAGGCTCGGTCGCCCCCCTCTGGCTGCGGGCCGGTGTCTTGAGGTGCTTGGCTTTCGTTCGGCATCGATCGCCTCTCCGCGGGAGTGCTGCGACGTCTCGAACCGCCGGGCGGCCATGATACCATCGCGTTTTAGCGCGTCTACCTGCGGTTTTCCGTGCGGTTTCCCGGAGGAGATCCGGTTTCGGTGAACGATCAGAGCCCGACGACGTATCTCGACCACGCCTCCGGAACGCCCATGTCGGCGGCAGCCGGGCGGGCGCTCTCCAGGGCGCTCGAGCTCTACGGAGATCCGTTGCGGTTCCACGCCGCGGGCCTCGCGACGCGGCGGATGCTGGAGGATTCCCGCGCCGAGCTCGCCGAGGGGTTCTCCGCTCAGCCCGACGAGATCGTGTTCACCTCCGGCGGCACGGAGTCCGTCGCGCTCGCGATCTGGGGCGCGGTCCGGCCGAGACGGGAGCAGGGCAACCGGGTTCTCATCAGCGCGATCGAGCATCCGGCCGTCTCCGGCATCTGCCACACGCTCGAGAGCGACGGCGTGGAGATCGTCAGGATCCCCGTCGACGAGTTCGGGCGCGTGGACCTCGACCGCTATGCGGCGGAGATCCGCGTGCCCGGCACCCTCCTCGCGTCGATCCAGCACGCGAACCAGGAGGTCGGAACGATGCAGCCGGTCGGAGAGGCCGCGCGCCTCGCCCGCGAGGCCGGCGTGGTGTTCCACACGGACGCCTGTCTCACCGCGGGCCGGCTGCCGCTCGATCCCGGAGCGCTCGGAGCCGACCTCGTCTCCATCTCGGGTCGGAAGTTCGGAGCGCCCGCCGGCATCGGAGCGCTCTTCGTGCGACGCGGTTTCGCGCTCGCGGCGTATCCGTGCGGTGACGACCGGGAGCGCAAGCGCCGCTCCGGCATGGAGAACACCCCGGGCGTCGCGGCGATGGCGGCAGCGTTCTCCGACGCGCGAGGGCATCTCGCGGACGAAGCCGCGCGACAGTGGAGCCTCACCGAACGCATCCGCCGTGCGATCGAAGAGCGCGTGGCGTCCGCACGGGTGCACGGGCATCCCACACAGCGCGTGCCGCACCTCGTGTGTTTCTCGATCCCCGACCTCGATCCCGAGGTTCTCTTGATGGCCCTCGATCAGAAGGGTTTCGCGCTCTCCGGCGGTTCCTTCTGCTCGGGATCGGCGCACGACACCTCGGGCGTCCTGGAGGCCATGGGCTCGCCGGACACCGTCGCGCTGTGGGCCTCCACGGGCTCGACGACGACGGAGGGCGACGTAGAGCGTTTCCTCGAGGTCCTGCCGGGTGTCGTGGAGGACCTCCGCCGCATGGACGCGGCGTCCGCGGACGCACTCGCGCGTCTGCGCGATCCCGGCGCCGTCCCGGACCGGTCGTGACCTCGGCGCCGCCGCGCGCTCCCCTCGAAGAGCGCAGGATCCCCGACATCGTCGTTCCGCCTCCCGGGCCGCGGAGCCGGGAGATCCTCTCGCGTCAAGAGAAGGTCTTCTACCCCGGGCTCTCGGAGGAGCTCGCACCGTTCGTGGCGCATCGCAAGCTCGGCTACGCCGTGGAGGACGTCGACGGAAACGTCTTCCTCGACATGGTGTCCGCTTCGGCGTCGGTGCCGCTCGGGGCCGGCCGGGACGACCTCCTGGAGCCGGCGATCGAAGCGCTCCGCCGGTACGGGAACGAGGACAGCCATGGCGTCGCGTCGGAGCTGATGCTCCCACTCGCGGAACGGCTCCTCGCGATCGCCCCACGAAGCCTCTCTCGCGTGGACATCGCCCTGAACGGAACCGAGGCCGTGGAGATCGCGCTGAAGTTCATGCGCCGCGCGACCGGCCGCCAGATCGTGATCGGGTTCTTCGGTCAGTACCACGGAGAGTCGACGACGACCGCGACGCTCGGCGCCGAACGCCGTGACATCAGCAAGGGATTGCGCCAGCTCTCCCCCGGCTTCCTGCACGTCCCCTATCCGAACGCGTACCGATCCCCGTTCGGAGAGCCCCGTAAGGGCGGAACGGGAGACGCGACCGTCGACTATCTCCGCGACCACGTCCTGTTCCACGCCGTGGATCCGGACGAAGTGGCGGGCGTGATCATCGAGCCGGTCGTCGGCTCGGGCGGAACGCTCGTGCCCCCGGAAGCGTTCTGGCGCGCGCTGGAGGAGCTCTGCCGCGAGTGCGGATGGCTCCTATGCGCGGACGAGGTGAAGTCCGGGTTCGGGCGCACCGGAACGATGTTCGCCGTCGAGCACTGGAACGTGGAACCCGACCTGATGTGTCTCGGCAAGGCGATGGGAGGAGGCGTGATGCCGATCGGTGCGGTGCTCGGATCCGAGCGCGCGATCGGAGGGTTCGACGACGTGCCGACCGGAAGCACCTGGGCATGGCTCCCGGGCTCCTGCGCGGCCTCGCTCGCCACGCTCGACGCCTTCGAGCGCGAGGACGTCCTCGGAAACGTGAAGGCGATCGAGGCAGCTGCCCTCGACGGCCTCGGCGCCCTCAAGGAGAAGTACGACGCGATCGGCGACGTCCGCGTGAAGGGCGCCTACCTCTCCGTAGAGTTCGTGAAGGACCGAAAGACCAAGGAACGCGCGCCGGAGCTTCAGGATGCCGTCGCGCGTGCGTGTCTGGAGCGCGGGTTGATCGCCGACTCCAGCACGACCTCCTACAACATCCAACCGTCGCTGATCACGCCGGTCGAGGTGATCCACCAGGCCGTCGAGATCCTCGACGACGCGATCGCGTCGGTCGTCTAGTTCCACGTGGGCTTCGACCTTGAATACGCTGACCCGGCGCCGGACCCGCGCTCCTGAAGCTAGGAGACTTCCCAGGTATCCCCGGAACGCAGCAGCTTGTCGAGGTCTCCCTCTCCCAGCCGCTCGGTCGCGAGCTGGATCTGCTGCTCCATCGCCTCGCCGTAGACCGGGCGCTCCACCTCGCGGAACACGCCGATCGCCGTCGGCTGCGTCGGCCCGGTGGAGAGGTGCGCGAGCGCGAACGCGAGCGACGGTCGTCCGTGAACGTCGTGCGTCACGATCTTCTGCGGGTCGACAGTGTCGGTCTCCACGATCTCGAACCGCCCGTTGTCGCCGACCGCCACGCAGCGCTTGCCGTCGTCGAAGATGATCTTCTGCCCGTGCACGAGCCGGATCTGGTTCGACTTCCCCGACTCCTTGTCGCGGAGGAGATCGAACGCTCCGTCGTTGAAGACGTTGCAGTTCTGATAGATCTCCACGAACGCCGTTCCCTTGTGGGCCGCGGCCTGCCGCAGGATGTCGGTCACGTGCTGCCGGTCGTTGTCGAGCGTCCGCGCCACGAAGGTCCCCTCGGCGCCGAGCGCGAGCGCGATCGGGTCGAAGGGATGGTCGAGCGACCCGAACGGCGTGGACTTCGTGACCTTGCCCTCCTCGCTCGTCGGCGAGTACTGGCCCTTCGTGAGTCCGTAGATCTGGTTGTTGAACAGCAGGATCTTGACGTTCACGTTCCGCCGGAGCGTGTGGATCAGATGGTTGCCGCCGATCGACAGCGCGTCGCCGTCTCCGGTCACGATCCAGACCGAGAGCTCCGGACGCGCCGTCGCGATGCCGGTCGCGATCGCCGGCGCGCGTCCGTGGATCCCGTGCACGCCGTACGTGTCCATGTAGTAGGAGAACCGCCCGGCGCAGCCGATCCCGGTGACGAACACGACGTCGTCGGGCGGGATGCCGAGCTCCGGAAAGAACCCCTGGACCGCGGAAAGGATGGCGTAGTCGCCGCAGCCGGGACACCAACGGACCTCCTGGTCGCTCGTGAAGTCCTTCTTCGTCAGCGTCGCGACCGCTCCCTCGGAAACGGAGCCGTTCCCGTTCCCGTTCGCGACGTGGCCGTTCGGGCTGTCGCTCATGACGAGACCATCCGCAGCAGCTCCTCCTCCAGCTCCTCCGCGAAGATCGGGAGGCCCTGAACCTTGTTGAATCCCTTGGCGTCGACGAGGAACTCCGCCCGGAGGATGCGCACGAGCTGCCCGGAGTTCATCTCCGGCACGAGCACGTTCCGGTAGGCGCGGACGACGTCGCCCGTGTTCGCCGGAAGGGGTGAGAGATGTCGAAGGTGAGCGGAGGCGACCGGATGTCCCTGGTCGCGCACGCGACGGACGGCGGCCTTCACGGTTCCGAAGGTCGAGCCCCACCCGAGCACGAGGGTGTCCGCTCCCTGGTCGTCTTCGACCGCGATCAACGGGATGTCGTCGGCGATCCGCGCCACCTTCGCCGCGCGCAGCTTCGTCATCCGCTCGTGGTTATGGGGGTCGTAGCTGATGTCACCGGTCACGTCCTCCTTCTCGAGGCCGCCGATGCGGTGGCGGAGCCCCGGCGTTCCCGGGACGGCCCACGGCCGCGCGAGGTTCTCGTCTCGGAGGTACGGAAGGAAGTCGACGCCGTTGTTCGGCTCCGTGGCGAAGTTCGGCTCGATCGACGGGAGCGAATCCACGTTGGGGATGAGCCACGGCTCCGAGGAGTTCGCGAGGAACGTGTCGGAAAGCAGGATCACCGGCGTTCGGTACTTCACGGCGAGGCGCGAGGCCTCCAGCGCGGTGTCGAAGCAGTCTGCGGGAGAGGACGCCGCCACGATCGGGAGGGGCGACTCTCCGTGGCGGCCGTACATCGCCATCAGCAGGTCCGCGGCCTCGGTTTTCGTCGGCATGCCCGTCGAGGGCCCGGCCCGCTGGACGTCCACGATCACCATCGGAAGCTCGAGTGCCACCGCGAGCGACACCGTCTCGGCCTTGAGGTCCATGCCGGGCCCGCTCGTGCCGGTCACCCCGAGGTTCCCGGCGAACGCGGCGCCGAGCGCGACGTTCGCAGCCGCGATCTCGTCCTCGGCCTGGAAGGTGCGGACGCCGAAGTTCTTCAGCCGCGAGAGCTCGTGCAACAGCTCCGAGGCGGGCGTGATCGGATAGCTCGCGTAGAACATCGGAAGGCCGCTCTGTTTCGACGCCGCGACGAGTCCCAACGCGAGCGCCGTCGCCCCGGAGACGTTGCGGTAGAGCCCGGGAGCCGCCGGCGCGCGCTTCACCACGTAGGAGTGCGCGAAGATCTCGGTCGTCTCCCCGAAGTTGTATCCGGCCTTGAAGGCCGCCGTGTTCGCCTCCAGCACGACGGGCTTGTCGGCGAACTTCTTGTGCAGCCACTTGAACGTGACGTCGGTCGGACGCCCGTACATCCAGGAGATCAGGCCGAGCGCGAACATGTTCTTCGAGCGCTCCGCCTCCTTCTTGGAGATGTCGAGCTCCCCCGTCGCGCGGACCGTGATCGTCGTCATCGGAACCTGGAACACCTGATAGCCGTCGAGCGTCCCGTCCTGGAGCGGGTTCGAGGCGTAGCCCGCCTTCTCGATGTTCCGCGCGATGAAGGCGTCCTCGTTCACGATCACGGTGCCGCCGCGCTCGAGGCTGCCGAGGTTCGCCATCAGCGCCGCGGGGTTCATCGCGACGAGGACGATCGGGTGGTCCCCGGGCGTCAGGATCTCGTTGGACGCGAACTGGATCTGGAACGCGGAGACGCCGTGCACGGTGCCGGCCGGCGCGCGGATCTCGGCGGGGAAGTCCGGCAGCGTGGCGAGGTCGTTGCCGAGGATCGCCGTCGCGTTGGTGAATCGGTCTCCGGTGAGCTGCATCCCGTCGCCGGAATCACCGGCGAAACGGATGACGACGCGTTCCTTCTCCTCGACGGTCTTCACTACCATGCTGCCTGGCCGGATCTCCTCCGGCGCCTCCTCACCAACTGATCGAGCGTTCAGGGCGCGGACGATCACCGAGCGTTCGCGCGACTCCTCCGATGGTATCGCTCCAATGACAGTCGGAAGGCAGAAGCCGGTACATTAGGGCGATGCGCGCACGAACCCTCGGATCGAGCGGTCCCGAGCTCTCCGTGATCGGCTTCGGCGCGTGGGAGGCCGGCAGCGGCGAGGAATGGGGTTCCGCTCGGCCCGACCAGCACGCGATCGACGCGATGCACGCAGGCCTCGAAGCGGGCATGAACTGGATCGACACCGCCGAGGTCTACGGCGACGGTCACTCCGAGGAGGTCGTCGGCCGCGCGATCGCGAGCCTGCCCGGAGACGTCCTCGTCGCCACGAAGCTCGCTCCCCGGCCCGAAGGCTCGGGCTTCCGCCCCGAGGAGGTGGAGCTTGGCATCCGGAACAGCCTGAAACGGCTCGGCCTCGATTCCGTGGACCTGTATCAGCTCCACTGGCCCGACGACACGGGTGTCCCGATCGAAGATACGTGGGGCGCCATGGCCGACCTCGTCGATCAGGGCCTCGTTGGAGCGATCGGCGTCTCCAACTTCGATCGCGAACTGATCGAGCGGTGCGAGGCCGTCCGCCACGTCGACTCGCTGCAACCGCCGCTGAACATGCTCGATGACGCGGCGCGCCACGACGTGGTGCCATGGTGCCGCGGGCATGGCACGGGCGTCGTCGTCTACTCGCCGCTCGCGTCCGGCCTGCTCGCAGGCAGCTTCGACCGCGCAAGGCTCGCGGCGCTTCCCGCGAACGACTCGCGACG
>JBJMLP010000212.1:0-6987 GCA_045805245.1 Actinomycetota bacterium
GGACGGCTTCCTCCACGGCCTCGACCGTCGCGGCGAACAGCTGGGTGAAGACCGTCGGGACGGCGTCGGGCGGGCCGTCGATCAGCGCCCGCACCGGCATCTCCCGTTCGGAAGCGTCCGACGGGATCCGGTTCGCGGTGGAGAAGGCGATCATCAGCTCTCCGGAGCCGTTCGTCGCGACCGAGCCGGTCCGGCCGAGCCCGAGCCCGGCGCGCACCGCGAGTCGCCGGACCTGGTGCGGAAGCATCGGCGCGTCGGTCGCGACGATCACGACGCAGGAACCATCGGGCGGCGGCTCCTCCGGCATCAGGTCGGTGATCTCTCGCCCGACGGGCACGCCGTCGACGCGGAGATCGTGTCGCTCCCCGAAGTTCGTCAGCACGAGCGCTCCGAGCATGAAGCCCTCGTCGGGAAGTCTCCGCGACGAGGTGCCGATCCCTCCTTTGAAGTCGAAGCACTGCATCCCGGTTCCGGCGCCGACGCAGCCCTCCGCGACGTCTCCGGAAGCGGCCCCGTCCAGCGCTTTCCAGACGTCCTCGTCGGCGAGCGGAAAGCTCAACGCGTCGTTCAGGAAGGAGTCGTCGCATTCCGAGACGACCGGCATGTCGCCGACGCCGTCGGAGGGATGGCGCGCCATCCATCGCGCCGTCGCGTCGTACGCACGCCCGATCGCGAGGCTCGACGTGAGCACGACCGGCGAGTGCAGGATCCCCCACTCGTTCAGCTGGTAGGTGCCGATCATCTCGCCGTAGCCGTTGAGCACGTGCGTGCCCACGTACACGCGCTCTTTCCACGGGAGACCCTCGTGGGGGAACACGGCGGTGACGCCCGTCCGAACGGCTTTCCGGGGATCGTCGTCGGGATCGCGGACGACGGTGGAGTGCCCGACCCGGACCCCGGAGACGTCGCTGATGGTGTTGCGCTCGCCGGGCGGGAAACGACCGACGGAGATCCCGAACTCCCGAGCCCTGCCGCGACCCACCGGCCTCTCCCCCCGGCCCTCGACCGCGGGAGGTCCGTCGGTCGGAGCCGCGCGGATGCTACCGCAGCGTCTCGACGCGTCGAGTCGCACGAACGACCGACACGGCGCTCGGCTTTGGCCCCGCGGACGCGGCGCCGCTGTTCGGAGGCCGATGGATAGACTGGTCGCGGTCATGCCGCTCCTCGCCCTCGGGATCTCCTACCGAAGCGCGCCGGTCGAGCTGCTCGAACGGCTCGCATTGACCGACGACGCGTTCGCGAAGGCCTATCGGCGACTCGCCGACTCCGAGCCCGTCGGCGAGGGGGTCATCCTCTCCACCTGCAACCGCGTGGAGGTCTACGCCTCCGTTCCGAGCTACCACGCGGGGTTCCAGGCGCTGAAGCGGTTCCTCGCCGACTCCGCCGAGCTCGATCCGGACGAGCTCGCGGCGCCGCTCTACTCCCATTACGAGGAAGCCGCGGCGGAGCACCTCTTCGACGTCGTGGCCGGACTCGACTCGATGGTCCTCGGAGAGCCGCAGATCCTCGCGCAGGTCCGCGCCGCGGCACGCGCCGCTGCCGAGGAAGGGGCGTCAGGCCCGGAGCTCGCGGCGCTGTTCTCCGCCGCCGCCCGGACCGGCAGACGCGTCCGCGCGGAGACCGGCATCGGAGCGTCGCCCCACGCGTTCGTCGAAGCGGGCGTCGACCTCGCCGAGCGCTCGATGGGCGCGCTGGCGGATCGTCGCGTGCTGGTCGTCGGCGCCGGCCTGATGGGCGGGCTCGCCGTAGAGCATCTCCGCTCGCGCGGCGTCCGCGATCTCCGCGTCTTGAATCGCAGCCCCGAGCGGGCGGAACGACTCGCCTCACGCTCCTCCGCGACGGCGGTGTCCTTCGAGGATCTGAGTTCGGAGCTTTCCGGAGCCGACATCGTCGTGTCGCTCACCGGCGCGGCCGGAATCGTGGTCACCCGCGGCGACGTCGAGTCCGGCGCGCCGCGCGAACGGTTCCTGCTCGACCTCGCGGTTCCGCGCGACACCGAACCGTCGGTGGCCGACGTCGCCGGGGTGGAGCTCGCCGACCTGACCGACGTGCGCGCCCACCTGGAGAGCACCTCCACCGCGACGGAGGAGGCGGTCGTCGCCGCACGCGCCGTCGTGCAGGAGGAGGTACGTCGCTACGTCGCGCGCCGGCGAAGCGAACGCGTGGCTCCGGTGATCCGAGAGCTCCGAGCTCGCGGCGACGAGGTGCGCGCAACGGAACTGAAGCGCGCGGCCGCACACCTCTCGGACCTGACGGAGGAGGAGCGCGCCGCCGTGGAGCGGCTCGCGGAGGGCATCGTCGCGAAGCTCCTCCACGATCCGATCGTGCATCTGAAGGAGCGAGCCGCGGACGGAGCGGCCGACGAGGCCGCGCGCACCCTCGCCGACCTGTTCCGCCTCGACCGACCGGAGGCGTGACCCTCCGCATCGGCACGAGGCGCTCGCGTCTCGCGCTGGCGCAGGCACTCGAGATCGAGCGGTTGCTCTCCTCGACCGGTGCCGAGATCGAGATCGTTCCGATCGTCACGTCCGGCGATCGCGGCGCGCCGGCGGGGCCTGCCGGCGTGAAGGGCCTCTTCGTCGGCGAGATCGTCTCCGCGCTGCAACGAGGAGAGATCGACGTTGCCGTGCACTCCGCGAAGGACCTCCCCGCGGAGGAGCCTGAGGGCATCGTCGTCGCAGCGGTTCCGCGCCGGCTCGATCCGCGCGACGTGCTCGTCCACCGAGGGGAGCGGTGGTCGGGCGGAACGATCGGCACCTCGAGCATCCGCCGCTCCGCGCAGCTCGCGCGAACGCACACGAAGGCGAAGGTGGTGGAGCTCCGCGGCAACGTGGACACCCGTCTGGGAAAGCTCCAGGCCGGGGAGGTCGACGCCCTGGTGCTCGCGGTGGCGGGCCTCAGGCGCCTCGGTCTGCAGCCGGAGTTCTCGACACCCCTCTCCGTCGAGGAGATGGTGCCGGCGCCCGGTCAGGGAGCGCTCGCCGTGCAGGCGCGCGATGACGATGACGCGACGTGCGAGCGGCTGCGCTCGTTCGACCATGCGGAGAGCCGCCGCGCCTTCGATGCCGAACGACGGTTGATGGCACTCCTCGGCGGCGGATGCGCGCTCCCGCTCGGCGCGCTCGCGGACGCGTCCGGTGACGACGTTCATCTCCGCTCCGTCGTCGTCAGCCCGGACGGGGCGGAGCTGCTTTCCGCCGAGGCCACCGCCGAGGACCCAGGCGATGCGGCGGCGGCCGTCGCGCGGGAGCTCCTCGCGGCCGGCGCCGCCGAGCTGCTCGACCGCGCGCGCGAGGCCGGAACGGGAGCGACGTCGTGAGCTCCTCTCTGGCCGGGCGCACGATCGTCGTCACACGGCCTCAAGAGCAGGCGGGCGAGCTCGTCGATCTGCTCGAGGCTCACGGAGCGCTCTCCGTCCTCGCTCCGGCGATCGAGATCGTTCCGGTCGAGGAAGGCGTCCTCGACGATGCCGCCGCCGACGTGGTGCGGGGCCGCTACGAGTGGGTGATCCTCACGAGCAGGCCCGGCGTCCGAGCGTTCACCCGCGCGCTCGAGGAGCGGGGCACCTCGCCCGGCGACGTCTCCGTACGGATCGCCGCGATCGGAGAGGGGACCGCCGATGCTCTCCGCGCGTGGCAGCTCGAGCCCGCGCTCGTTCCGCGGACGTTCACGACCGAGGCGCTCGCTCGCGCTCTTCCCCGTGGAACCGGTGAGGTGCTGCTCGCCCGCGCGGATATCGCTCCGCCGGGGCTCGACGAGGCGGTGAAGGCGAAGGGGTGGACGATCGAGCGCGTGGACGCGTACCGGACGCGGAAGGTCCGCAAGCTTCCGAACGAGGCCCGCGACGTCCTGCGTGCCGGAGCCGCGGACGCCCTCACGTTCACGAGCGCCTCCACCGTGGACGGCTTCATGGCCGCCGTCGGCGCGCTGGAGCTCCCCCGCGCCGTCTGCATCGGCCCGGTGACGGCCAAGGCAGCTCGCGACCGGGGCCTCCGGGTGGCCGGCGTCGCGGCGCCGCATACAATCGAGGGACTGGTGGCGCGGCTGGAGCGCCTGTTCGCTCCCGCGGCGACGAGAGGCGGCCGTCGCGCCATACCCGATCGAAGAGGAGCGCCAACGTGAGCTTTCCCCAGAGCCGCCCGCGGCGGATGCGCCGCACGGACGCACTCCGCTCCCTCTCGCGGGACACGGAGCTCGCACCACATCACCTGATCGCGCCGCTCTTCGTGAAGGAGGGCGTGAGCGAGCCCGTTCCGATCTCCTCGATGCCGGGGCAGTACCAGCACACGCTGGAGTCGCTCCGAAAGGAGGCGGCCGAGACGGCCTCGCGGGGTGTGCGCGCGATCGTGCTCTTCGGCGTTCCGCAGACGAAGGACGCCGCGGGAACGCAGGCGTCCTCAGCCGACGGGATCGCGCAGCTCGGACTGAGGGAGCTGCGGGACGAGCTGGGCGACTCGACCGTGTTGATCTCCGACCTCTGCCTCGACGAGTACACCGACCACGGCCACTGCGGCGTGCTGACCGAGGACGGATCAGACGTCGACAACGATCGAACGCTCGAGCGCTACGAGGAGATCGCGCTCGCGCAGGCCGAGGCCGGCGCGGACGTCGTCGCGCCTTCCGGCATGATGGACGGCCAGGTCGCCGCGATCCGCGACGCGCTCGATGATGCCGGCCACGCCGGCGTCGGCATCTTGGCCTACGCGGCGAAGTTCGCCTCCGCTCTCTACGGGCCCTTCCGCGACGCCGCGGAGTGCGCCCCGAAGTTCGGCGACCGCACCGGATATCAGATGGACCCCGCGAACGCGGACGAGGCGATGCGGGAGATCCGGCTCGACCTGGAGGAGGGCGCCGACATCGTCATGGTGAAGCCGGCGCTCCCGTATCTCGACGTGATCGTGCGCGCCTCCGCCGAGGTGGAGGTTCCCGTGTTCGCCTACTCCGTCAGCGGGGAGTACGCGATGCTCAAGGCGGCCGCCGAGAACGGATGGATCGACGGCAAGCGCGCGACGCTCGAGCTGCTCACCTCGATCCGGCGCGCCGGAGCGGCCCGGATCCTCACGTACTCCGCGAAGGAAGCGGCGGACTGGCTGTCGTGACCGGTGGCCCGGGGAACCCGAGCCGGTCGGAGGAGCTGTACGAACGCGCGACGCGCGTGATCCCCGGCGGGGTGGACTCTCCGGTTCGCGCGTACAAGAGCGTCGGCGGAACGCCGCGATTCATCGACTCGGGGCAGGGCGCCTACGTCCTCGACGCCGACGGCAACCGGCTCCTCGACTACGTGCAGTCCTGGGGCGCGAGCCTGTTCGGGCACGCCCGGGAGGAGATCGTTCGCACCGCGCGGCAAGCCGCGACGCGTGGCACCTCTTTCGGGGCACCCACCGAGCTCGAGGTCGAGCTCGCGGAGCGCATCACGCGCGCGATCCCCTCCGTGGAGATGGTGCGCCTCGTCTCCTCCGGCACGGAGGCGTCCATGAGCGCGATCCGGCTCGCGCGCGGGTTCACCGAGCGCTCCGGCATCGTGAAGTTCGCCGGCGGATACCACGGCCATTCCGACTCGTTGCTCGCGGAGGCCGGCTCGGGCGTCGCGACGCTCAGCGCTCCGTCGTCGCCCGGCGTCACGGAGGGCGCGGCCACCGACACGATCGTGCTGCCGTACAACCATCTCGCCGGCGTGGACGAGATCTTCATGGAGTACAGCGACTCCATCGCGGCGGTGATCGTGGAGCCGATCGCGGCGAACATGGGCGTGGTTCCTCCCGTGGACGGATTCCTCGAGGGACTCCGCGCGCTGTGCGACGAGGCGGGAGCGCTCCTGATCTTCGACGAGGTCATCACCGGATTCCGTGTGGCGTTCGGTGGAGCGCAGGCGCTCTACGGCGTGACGCCGGACCTCACGGTTCTGGGAAAGGTCATGGGCGGTGGCTTCCCGTGCGCGGCGTTCGGCGGCCGCGCCGACGTGATGGAGATGCTCGCGCCGGTCGGACCCGTGTATCAGGCGGGAACCCTTTCCGGGAACCCCGTCGCGGTGTCCGCGGGCATCGCGGCGCTCGACCTCGCGGAACGCCTCGATCCCTACGCGGAGCTCGAGAAGAGCGCGGAACTCCTCACGGGCGGCCTCGCCGAGGCGTTCGGGCGGAACGGCGTCGCGCATACGATCAACCGGGAAGCGTCGCTCTTCTCGGTGTTCTTCTCCGAAGGCTCGGTGCGCGACTACGAGGAAGCTCGAGGCGCCGACCAGGACGTCTACGCGCGCTTCTTCCACCACATGCTCGATGCGGCGGTGATGCTGCCGCCCTCGGGGTTCGAGGCGTGGTTCCTTTCCACCGCGCACGGGGAGGCGGAGATCGAGGCAACGCTCGAAGCGGCGGCGCGCTTCCGGCCTGACTCCCACCGGGAAACCTCGTAGGGTCGAAGCGATCGATCCACGCTCGAGGAGGCTCGCGATGACCCAGAAGATCACGCCCTGGTTCTGGTTCGACACCGAGGCGGAGAACGCCGCCAACGACTACGTGCGCATCTTCTCCAACCGGCCGGGAGCGACTTCCGGCGACTCGAAGATCAACGAGGTCTCCCGCTACGGCGAGGCCGGGCCGCGCGATGCCGGCATGGTGATGACCGTGACGTTCACACTCGCGGGGCAGGACTTCGCGGGGCTGAACGGCGGACCGGAGTTCCAGTTCGACGAGTCCGTCTCCTTGATGGTCGACTGCAAAGACCAGGCCGAGGTCGACTACTTCTGGAACGCGCTGCTCGAGAACGGCGGCAAGGAGAGCCAGTGCGGTTGGCTCAAAGACCGCTACGGCATGTCGTGGCAGATCGTTCCCGAGGCGCTCGGCCGGCTCATGAGCGACCCCGACGCGGAAAAGGCGAAGCGCGTCACGGAGGCGATGCTCAAGATGGTGAAGCTCGATGTCGCGGAGCTCGAGCGCGCCGCCGCGAGCTAGCCCGCGGCCATCTCCATCTCGAAGACCTGCCGCACCTCGA
>JBJMLP010000213.1:0-2204 GCA_045805245.1 Actinomycetota bacterium
GATCCCCTCGAGGTCGCATCCGGCGGGCTGATCCGCGCGCTCTTCCCCTCGGCGGAGTTCGTGCCGACCGAGGAAGGCCGTGCGGACGTCCGATTCTCCGTCGCGACGTCGGCCTGAGCGCGCGCGGTTGGAGCGCAGGCCGGGCGGGTAATTCCCCTTTCGGAACTCGACCGAAAGGAGAGATCCAATGATCCGCAGGACGGACGAGTACCCCGATGCGCCCGAGGCTCCGGCGACCGACGAACCCATCGTGTACCGAGACGGCGCACCCGTCACGACCGAGCGACGGGTGGAGGAGCGCCCGGTCGCTCCGGACGAGCGCCGAGTCCTCGTGGAGAGCGCGCCCGAGTTCGGCGGTCTCTTCGTGGTGCGGCTCCTGCTCACGCTCGCCGGCGCGGCCGCGATGATCGTCGGTGCGTTCGGACCCTGGACGCAGACGCTCGCCGGCACGGAGCTCACGAACCGTGCGCTCATGCAGACGACGTTCACGACGTCGACCTTCATCCTGTCGGTCGGAGCGATCGCGATCGCGCTCGGCCTGGTGGCCGTGGTCGGCCTCGCGTTCCGTTCCGGATGGCTGACGCGCCTAGCCGGAGCGCTCGGAATCGTGATGTCCGTGCTCTACGGCATCGAGCTGTTCCGCGTGCCCGGATCGTTCCCGACCGGGAGCATCGGCTGGGGAGCGTGGACGTTCCTCGCCGGATCGATCGTCACGCTGATCGCCGGGCTCCTGACGACGCGAACACCGCAGGTCGTCACGGACGCCTGATCAGAACCTCGCTCGACGAGCAAGGAACGGCCTCCTTCGGGAGGCCGTTCCTTGTGTGGTAAGACTCCGCGGCGATGGACCTCCCCGTGATGCCGCCGGTCTCCCCGATGCTCGCGAAGGCCGTGAAGGAGATCCCCGACGGCCACCTGAGCTTCGAACCGAAATGGGACGGCTTCCGCTCGATCGTGTTCCGCGACGGCGACGAGGTCGAGATCGGCAGTCGCAACGAGCGACCGATGACGCGGTATTTCCCCGAGCTCGTCGAGGCGTTCCGCGAGCATCTCCCGGAGCGGGTCGTCGTAGACGGCGAGATCATCGTGATCGGTCCGAGTGGAGATCGGCTGGAGTTCGAGACGCTGCAGCAGCGGATCCATCCCGCGGAAAGCCGTGTGAAGCTCCTGTCGGAAACGACGCCGGCCCGCTTCGTCGCGTTCGATCTCCTCGCGGTCGGAAACGAGGATCTGATGGCCCGCCCCTTCTCAGAGCGCCGCGAGCGGCTTGAGCGCGCCCTCGCTCCGGCAGCGCCTCCCGTCCATGTGACGGCGGCGACGACCGATCGTGAGGTCGCCGAGCGCTGGTTCGAGCAGTTCGAGGGCGCCGGTCTCGACGGTCTCGTGGCGAAGCCGCTCGAGGGCACGTATCAGCCCGACAAGCGGGTGATGTTCAAGGTGAAGCACGAGCGCACCGCCGACTGCGTGGTTGCGGGCTACCGCCTCCACAAGGGCTCGGAGGACCGGATCGGCTCGTTGCTGCTCGGGCTCTACGACGACCAGGGCACGCTCTCGAACGTCGGCGTCATCGGAGCGTTCCCGATGGCCAAGCGGGCCGAGCTCTTCGAAGAGCTGCAGCCGCTCGTCACGAGCTTCGACGACCACCCGTGGGACTGGGCGAGGCAGATGGAGGGTCATCGAACTCCGCGGAACTCCGAGGGCAGCAGGTGGGCCGCCGGAAAGGATCTGTCGTTCGTTCCGCTACGGCCGGAGCGCGTCGTGGAGGTGCGCTACGACCACATGGAGGGCCCGCGACTGCGGCACACCGCACAGTTCGTCCGGTGGCGTCCCGACCGTGATCCGCGATCGTGTACCTACGAGCAGCTGGACGAGCCGGTGAAGTTCGATCTGGCGGACGTGCTCGGCGCCGGGTCGGCGAAGCGCTGAGGGAGGTTCAGTGCGTCAGACGGCCGGACCTGCCGTCCGGCCCGGAAGCGGGCGACCGGGCTCCCAGTCGCGAAGGGCCTCTCCGAGCTTCACGATCAGCGCGGCGCCGCCCGCGAACGCGAGGAGCTTCCCCCACGGCGTGTTCTTCACGACGGGGAGCTTCACGATCAAGGGCGCTCCGGTGATCAGGCCGATCGCGATCGCGCGCCGCACCTGCGCGCCACGCTCAGAGGCGAGGTAGTCCTCGACGTCCTCGAACAGCTCGACGCCGGTATCCC
>JBJMLP010000214.1:0-5129 GCA_045805245.1 Actinomycetota bacterium
CCCAGCCGTGTGCGCCGTGGAGCGGTTCTCTTAACCCATGGCTCGTTGTGCGAGCTTCACACGGAAGCCGCAAGGCCTCTGATAGACTGCGCCGTTATCCCCCTTCCCCTGCATACGCGATGATCAGCGTTCAACACGTCTCCAAGGTCTATCGGGGCTCGGTTCCTGCCCTCGACGGCGTCAACGTCGAGGTGGAGAAGGGCGAGTTCGTCTTCATCGTCGGCCCCTCTGGGTCCGGGAAGTCCACCTTCATCCGGCTGCTGCTGAAGGAGGAGGAGCCGACGAAAGGACAGATCTTCGTCGCCGGCAAGCGCCTCGACCGGATGAACTCCTGGAAGATCCCGCACCTGCGCCGGAACATCGGAACGGTGTTCCAGGACTTCAAGCTCCTCGCCGACAAGACCGTCTTAGAGAACGTCGCGTTCGCGCTCGACGTGATCGGCAAGCCGAAGAGCGCGATCGACACGCGCGTGCCGGAGATCCTCGAGCTCGTCGGCCTCGGCGAGAAGCTCAACAGCTATCCGGACGAGCTCTCGGGCGGCGAGCAGCAGCGCGTCTCGATCGCGCGTGCGTGCGTGAACCGCCCGCTGATCCTCCTCGCCGACGAGCCGACGGGAAACCTCGACCCGGCGACGTCGGTGGACATCATGCGGCTGCTCGACCGCATCAACCGGATCGGAACCACGGTCGTCATGGCGACCCACGACCACGCGATCGTCGACGCGATGCGCCGACGGGTGATCGAGCTCGACACGGGCCGCGTCGTCCGCGACCAGGAGCGGGGGGTGTACGGCTATGGCGCGTAGGGTCGACTACCTCTTCCGGGAGACCGTCACGGGTCTACGGAGGAACGGCCTCGTCGGCTTCGCCGCGATGTCGACGGTGTTCATCTCACTCTTCCTGCTCGGCGGCGCCCTGCTGATCGGGCGCCAGGTCGGCCTCGTCGTCGACGCGACGACGGCCAACGTCGAGGTCGCGGTCTACCTCCAGGACACGGTGAGCGACTCCCAGGTGCAGAACCTGGAGGGCGTCCTTCGCGGAGTGCCGGCCGTCGACTCCGACGGCGTGACCTACGAGTCGAAGCAACAGGCATACATCCGGTTCAAGCAGCTGTTCGCGAATCAGCCAGCGATGCTCCAGAACGTGTCGCCCGACGCGCTTCCGGCCTCGATCCGCGTGAAGCTCGATCAGCCGGACCAGTTCGAGGAGGTCTCGGCGGCGCTCGGATGCACCGAGACGTCGGCGGGATCGCTCCAGTGCACCCAGCCCGGCATCGACAAGGTGGTGGACCAGCGGGAGACGCTGAAACGTCTGTTCGCAGTCATCCGAGTGTTCCGCGTGGGCGTCGGGGCGGTCGCCATCGTCATGATGATCGCCGCGGCTGCCCTGATCGCGAACACCGTTCGGATGGGCCTGTTCGCCCGCCGCAAGGAGATCGGCATCATGAAGCTCGTCGGCGCCACGAACTGGCGCATCCGGATGCCGTTCATCGTGGAGGCGCTCTTCGAAGGCCTCTTAGGCGCTCTCGGAGCGATCCTCGCTTTGTTCATCCTCAAGGTCGCGTTCATCGATCCGCTCCGTGGTCAGATCGGGTTCATGCCGTTGATCCAGAACACCGACGTGGTCGCGACGGTTCCGTGGCTCCTGATCGCGGGTGCGCTCGTCGCGGTGATCGCGAGCCTCCTCGCGATGCGCCGCTTCCTGGACGTCTGAGGCAATCGCGGTGAGCCCTCGCGAGGAGGGCCAGAGGACGGTCGCGACGAACCGTCGGGCGCGGTTCGACTACGAGATCATCGAGCGCCTGGAGGCAGGCATCGTCCTCACCGGCTCGGAGGTGAAGTCGCTTCGCGCGGGCCGCGCCTCGCTCACCGAGTCCTTCGCGCGCGTCCGGGACGGCGAGATCTGGCTCGAGAACCTGCACATCCCTCCGTACGAGCAGGGGGAGAAGCGCGGCTACGACCCGAAGCGGATGCGGAAGCTCCTGCTGAAGCGCGCGCAGATCGAGCGGCTGATCGGCAAGACGGCGGAGCGCGGGCTCTCGCTCGTTCCGATCCGGCTGTACTTCGCGCACGGCCTGGCGAAGGTGGAGATCGGGCTCGGAAAGGGAAAGCGGCAGTTCGAGAAGCGTCAGGCGATCGCGGAGCGGGAGATGCGGCGGGAGGCGGAGCGCTCTCTCGGCCGCCGAGAGTAGCCGCTCGAGGGTGTGTCGGCGGCGGCCGATATACTCGAGAGGACAACCGCATATGGGGGTGCACTGGCTTCGACTCGGGCGAGAACCGTTCGGGAGAAGCGGGCCGAGGTCTCCGGATGCCTCGTTAAAAGCCGGAACCAATACAAGCGCCGATAACTACGCGCTCGCTGCCTAATTAGTTAGGTAGCCGTCCGCCCCGATCCGCCTGCGATCGGGGGTCGGGCGTCACTTGCAGGCTCACGGAGGAAGTTCCGCCTGGGGGCTTCCGCCGGAAATCGAACCCGGGCTGGCCGAGAGGTCCTCCGCCTGTGGGAGCCTCGAGGCGAGATCTATCCGCAGGCTACGCCCGTAGAAGTCCCGGAAGGTCGTTCGAGGACGCGGGTTCGATTCCCGCCACCTCCAAGAGTGCTCAGGTTCGCTTCCTGAGCACTGTTGGAGGTGATGCCTCGGCCCCGTAACGGCGGAGGATCTCGCGAGCCCATTCGACCGCATCTTCGACCCTGATTCCGGCTGGCTGGGCTCGAATCCAAAGCTCAAGATTCCCGGGACGATTGTCGTCGCGAACCCCGTTCCGGTGGTGGACCGTCTCATCGCTCTTGAGATGCCGGCCGAGCTTCTGCTCCATCACGAGGATGTGCTCGAAGACGTATCCGTTGCTCGCGCGCGGGTGGCCCGGCAGGCGGATCATCAGGTAACCCGCCTTGTGGCGCGTCTGCCCTCCCCGCCAGTTTCCGTTCGCCGTCGCCGAGTTCGATCGGCAGTCGGCGCACGACACAGATTTCCGTTGCTTCGCTTTCCCACACTTGCAGACGTTTCTTGAGCGACATGCTGGACACGACAGGTGCCGACTCGAGGGTGTGAAACGTCTTCCACATTGCCGGCATGACTTCACGCGGAAACGCTAGGTGCACCGCACTCGAGGGTCAGTGAGATCGGTCACTTTGCGGTGATCGGCGCCGCTGTGTGGTCACGACAGCAACTCCCAGGCGCCGCTTAAGAGTATCGCGACGCGGACGCTCCCGCGAGCAACACCGACACCATGACTCCGAGCGGCAGCGTTCCCCAGTAGGAGACGTTGACCCCGACGTTCCCGAGGAACAGCATCAGCAGCCAGGTCGCCGGAAACGTGGCGATCAGGAAGATCGCGAGCATCAGCAGCAGCACCTTGAACACGGATCCCTCCTCCTGAGCGGTCGAGCGCCGCCTTCGGCACCCCGGAGATGATGAGCCCGGGCAGGGACCGATTCCAGCACCGGTTCAGCCCTTCGACCGAGGTCTCGGCGACCCGCCTGTGGCAGCATGGAGGTCCCATGAGCCTGACCACGACCGAGATCGCCCACGTCCTGCTCGCCCTCGGCGCCCTGCTGATCGCCGCGCACGTCGGAGGATCGCTCTTCGCGAGGTTCCGCCAGCCTCGCGTGATCGGAGAGATCCTCGGCGGGCTCCTCCTGGGACCGACCGTCCTCGGCGAGATCGCCCCCGGCGTCCAGGCGTGGCTGTTCCCGGCGGAGGGGCCGACGGCGCACGTCCTCGGCGCGGTCTACCAGCTCGGGCTCCTGCTGCTGCTGTTCGTCTCCGGCGTGGAGATCCACGGCGCGTTCAAGCGCGACGAGGGCAGAGCCGTGACGTCGATCTCGATCGCCGGGATGCTGCTCCCGTTCCTCGCGGGACTGCTCGCCCTCCACTTCCTCGACCTCGAGCGCTACTGGGGAACCGCGCAGAGCTCGGGCGCGTTCCTCCTGGTGTTCGGGATCGCCGTGGCCGTGACGAGCATCCCGGTGATCTCCCGGATCATGCACGACCTCGGCATCCTCGATACCTCGTTCGCGCGCGTGGTTCTCGGCGTGGCGGTGCTGGAGGACGTGGTGCTCTACGTCCTGCTCGCGATCGCCCTCGGGATCGTCTCCGGAACGAGCGGAGAGGCCTTCGGGCTCCCGGCGCTCGTCGGGCTCGAGGCGGGATCGGCGGCCGACATCGCGTACCACGTCGTCGCGACGCTCGGGATCCTCGTCCTGTTCCTGACGCTCGGGCCGAAGGCGTACCGGGTGGTCTCGCGCTCGAAGCTCAATCCGATCAGCCGCGGGAGCCCCGTGGCCCACCAGCTCGTGTTCCTGCTGTTCTCGACGGTGCTCTGCCTGTTCCTCGGGGTGGAGGCGTTCTTCGGGGCGCTCCTCGCCGGCATCGTCGTCGGTGCGAGGAAGCGGGAGCCGGCGAGCGCGATCGAGGCCGTGAAAGGCTTCTCCTTCGCCTTCTTCATCCCGGTCTACTTCGCGATCGTCGGTTTGCAACTCGATCTGATCCACCGATTCGAGCCGCTCTTCTTCATCGGCTTCGTCGCCTTCGCGTGCCTCGCCAAGGCGCTCTCCGTCTACCTCGGAGCTCGGATCGGAGGGGAGCGTCCGCGCGCGTCGCTCAACCTCGCCATCGCGCTGAACGCCCGTGGAGGCCCCGGCATCGTGCTGGCTTCAGTCGCGTTCGGCGCCGGCATCATCAACGAGCCGTTCTACGCGGTGCTCGTGCTCCTCGCGATCGTGACGTCGCTCGCGGCGGGGTCGTGGCTCGAGCGGGTGCCGCGTGAGCAACTCCGCGGACGCGAGGAGGATGATCCATCGTCGTTGCCGTCCGAGACGAACGCGCGACAGGCTTGACGGTATCGCGCGCGAGAGCATCACGTACCACTCGGGGACGGACCCGCACCTGACGGCGCGGTTGCAGGTGAACCAGGACTTCGAGGAGTGACCTCGCTCAGCGGAGCCGGATCTTCTCCGCCCGCTCGATCTGCTTGACACGACCGTCGTGCACGATCAGCGCGATGGTTCCGAACCGCGTCCGCCGCAGGATATGGGCGACCTTCAGCAGGACCTCCCATTCCTCCTCGGTGACGTCCTCGAACGGTCCGTCGCGCTCGATCTCGATGGCGCGCTCGCTCACGGCCGCG
>JBJMLP010000215.1:0-7726 GCA_045805245.1 Actinomycetota bacterium
CGAGGTGGACGGCCACTTCGGGGCATGGGGATGGGTCAAGGGCGGCATGGGAGGCGTCAGTGAGGCGATGGCTGGCGCGGCGCGGGCGGCCGGCGCGGAGATCCGCGTGGACGAGCCCGTCGCGAGCGTCGCGATCAACAAGCACGGCCGCGCTGTCGGCGTGGAACTCGCGGACGGCACGAAGCTCCGGGCGAAGCGGGTGATCTCCGACGCGCATCCGCAGACGACCTACCTCGACCTCATCGGACGCGAGCGTCTTCCACCGGAGGTCGTGCGCGACGCGGGACGCTTCCGGACCCGGAGCGGCTCGGTCAAGGTCAACGTCGCGCTCTCGGAGCTTCCGCGCTATCCATCGTGGGACCAGCCCGGCGACGTGCACAAGGGCCTGATGGCGGTCTCACCCTCGATCGAGTACCTCGAGCGTGCTTTCGACGACGCGAAGTACGGCAAGCCCTCGGAGCACCCGTACGTCGAGGTGATGTTCCCGACGGCGCATCAGCTCGAGGGACTCGCGCCTCCCGGGAAACACCTGATGCTCGCGTTCACCCAGTACCTGCCGTTCGAGGCGCCGAACACGGAGGAGACGCGCTCCGCGTGGGGTCGCAAGGTCATCGGCGCGCTCGCCGAATACGCGCCCGGCCTCCCGGACGCCGTCGAGCACGTGGAGGTTCTGACGCCGAAGGACATCGAGGAGCGATTCGGACTCCTCGGGGGCAACATCATGCAGGGCGAGCTCACGCCCGATCAGCTGTTCTCCTTTCGTCCGATCCCGGGCTACGGCGACTACCGCACGCCGATCGCGAACCTGTACGTCTGCGGCGGCGGAACGCACCCCGGAGGGGGGGTCATGGGCGTTCCCGGGAGGAACGCCTCGACGGTCGTTCTCAGGGACGCCCGACGCCGGCGACGCCGCAGGTTCCTCTGAGCCCGTCCCGATACGCTCTCTTCCGAGGATTCCTCTCGCCGGCTGTCGATATCCGGCCTCCCCGTTTGTCTACCGGGTGACCCCGACGAAAGGGAGGGAACGATGCAGTACATGCTGTTGATCCACCAGGGGGACACGCCGACCCCCAAGGACCCCGAGGCGTGGGGGAAGCTCTCCGAGGACGAGCAGAAGCAAGTCTACGCCGACTACCAGGCGGTCAATCAGACGCCCGGCGTGACGCCCGGCCTCGGACTGGACGATCCGACGACCGCGACGACCGTTCGGGTGCAGGACGGGAAGACGCTCACGACCGACGGGCCGTTCGTGGAGATCAAGGAGGCGATCGGCGGCTACCTCGTCTTCGAGGCCGACGACCTCGACGCTGCGATCGAGCTCGCGACTCGCATCCCGGCGGCCCGGATGGGCGGCGCCGTGGAGGTCCGTCCGACCGTGCAGTGGTAGGAGCCCTCGAAGACGCCTTCCGCGAACAGTGGGGGCGGGTCCTCGCGACACTGATCGGCTTCCTCGGCGACTTCGACGTCGCCGAGGAAGCCGCGCAGGAGGCGTTCGCGATCGCCGCGGAACGGTGGCGCCGCGACGGTGTTCCGCCGAATCCCGGCGCCTGGCTGATCACGACGGCCCGCAACCGGGCGATCAATCGGATCAAGCGGGACCGGACGCTCGCTCGCAAGCTCCCGCTGCTCGTGACGGACGAGGCCGGTGAGGAGACGATGAACGCGACGACGTTCCTGGACGAGCGGCTGGAGCTCATCTTCACGTGCTGCCATCCGGCGCTCGCGGTCGACGCACAGGTGGCGCTGACGCTGCGGACGCTCGGCGGGCTTTCCACGGAGGAGATCGCTCACGCGTTCCTCGTTCCGGAGACCACGATGGCGCAGCGCCTCGTCCGCGCGAAGCGGAAGATCAAGGCCGCGGGGATCCCGTTCCGCGTGCCGCCCGACCACCTGCTGCCGGACCGGCTCGTCGCGGTGCTCGCGGTCGTGTATCTGATCTTCAACGAGGGGTACGGAGGCCGAGGAGATCTCGCCGCGGAGGCGACCCGTCTCGGACGTGCGCTCGCGGAGCTGATGCCCGACGAGCCCGAGGTGCACGGGCTGCTCGCGTTGATGCTGCTGTTGGACGCGCGCCGGGACGCGCGGTTCCGGGAGGGCGAGCTGGTGTTGCTCGCCGAACAGGACCCGGCGCTGCTCGACCGCGCGGAGATCGCGGAGGGCCGCGCAGTCCTCGATCGGGCGATCTCGCTCCTCGGCCGCGGGCCGTACGTCGTGCAGGCCGCCATCGCGTCGCTGCACGCCGAGGAGCCGCGCGACTGGCCGCAGATCGCGGCGCTCTACGGCGAGCTCTCCCGGATGACCGACTCGCCCGTGGTGGAGCTCAATCGCGCGATCGCCATCGCGGAGGCCGACGGCCCGCAGGCGGGTCTCGCGATCGTCGACAGGCTGGACCTCGGCGGCTATCGCTACCTCCACTCGACGCGGGGGGAGCTTCTGCGTCGCCTCGGCCGCTCCGACGAGGCGCGCGAGGAGTTCACGCTGGCATTGGAGCTGGCCAACGACGACGCGGAACGGCGTCTGCTGGAACGGCGGATCGCCGAGCTCGGGAACGCTTCTGCGTTCCGTCGTCGCTGATGCACCGCATCACGATCGTCGAGCCGGATCACCGGATGCGTACGACCTGATCGATCTGGCCGCGGAGCGATGGGCGCGGAAGGCGGGTTCGGCGTCTGACCTGGGCCCCCAATGCTCCAGGACGGCCGGTCTCCTGCCTCGAGGACACATCGGCTGTTGCTGATCCGTCTCGTGCGAGAGGGGAGACTCGAACTCCCACGCCCTTTCGGGCACCGGATCCTAAGTCCGGCGCGTCTACCGATTCCGCCACTCTCGCGAGCCTCGGATTCTGTCAGCTGCGGGAGACGTACCTCGCCATCAGCGCGACACTTCCGCCGTGCTCGAGGCTCTCTCCGGCCGCGACGACGTCGCCGTTCGGAGCAAGATCCAGACCGCCGGCGAAGATCTGGGCGTTGGGGTCTCCGAAGCTCGTCCGAACCTTGCCGTGATCGCCGAACGTCGGATCCAGCCGCCCGACTCCGGTGTAGCGAGCGAGGCCGAGGAGGTTCTGGCTCCCGTCTCCACTCGTGGAGGACGTCATCACGACGATCCGTCCATCCTCCTGGAGAACGAGATCCAGCGGGCGATCGCAACAGCCGGGCGTCAGGTTCGAACGCGCGATGCCGTCGTTGTTGAAGGTCGGGTCGAGCGCGCCGCCGTCTTCGAGGCGCGCGAGTTGGAACCCCTTCGCGAAGGTGGATGCGACGAGGGCGTTCCCCGCCGCGTCGAGCGCGAGCGCCGCGTGGACGCCGAGCGTCGCTCCGGGAACCTGGACGACCCCTCCGCCGCCGAAAGCGGGGTCGAGCCTCCCACGAGGAAGGAATCGCGCGACCATCGGCTGCGGATCGCCGGTTCCGACCTGTTCGATGCCCGAGATCCAGATCCGCCCGTCCGCGTCCACCTTGACGTCGGTCGCGTATGCGCTTCCGGGAACGTTCGCTACCAGCGTTCCGTCGCCGTGGAACGTCGCATCGAGCGTTCCGTCGGCGTTGTAGCGGATCACCGCAGGGTTGCTTCGGGGGCCCGGCTGTGCTCCCGCCACGACGATGCGTCCGTCGGGCTGGAGCGTGATCGCGTTCGCCTCGGCGCGAGCGCCGGTCTTCGACACCGGCGTGCGGACGGTTCCGTTGTCGCCGAACGACGCGTCGGGCCTTCCGTCGGGGAGGAACCGCGCGACGCCGACCTCTCCGCAAGCGACGCCCGTCGCCACGATCCGGGCGTCCGGTTGCAGCACGACGTCGTTGAACCCTCCGAAGCAACCGGTGGGGGGAGCCTTGAACCAGACGAGCGCCTCGCCGTCTCCACCACCGAAACTCGTGTCCACGGAACCGTCGGGGAGATACCGCGCGATGCCGAAGCGGCTCTGCGACGTCGCTCCGGCGACGACGATCCGCCCGTTCGGCTGGATCGCGACCGCGCGAGCCTCGCCGAGCGCGGGCTGGATCGTCCCCCCCGACCCGAAGCTCGCGTCGAGCGTTCCATCCGCCACCGACGATCCTCGGAGCGGTGCAGCCGTAGCGCGCGCCGCCAATGGAACGACGAGCAGCGCCAGAGAAAGGAGTGCCAGCCGGAACGGGATCGCTCGGATTTCCATGTCCTCGGGCTCGGATAGGGAAGGCGGGGTCTCCCCGCGCCGGCTGCGCGCCGGTTCGTCGGTCTTTATACCCGCTGCATCCGGCAGCATCCAGGGACCATCGGCTCCATTTCGGGGACCGAGCGGTACCCTTCCACCGCATGCAGGCACGACGATTCCCCGGTCTCCTGCCCGTCCTCGTGCTCGCGGTGATCTCGGTCGGGTGCGCTCCGGCCACAGGACCCGACAGCCGCCCGGCTGCCGCTGTTCTGAGCCAGGCGCCCGCCGCGACACAGGCGCCCCAGGCGAAGCGATCCGCTGCGGTGGTCATCGCCGCCGCCGGGGACATCGCCTGTCCGGGATCTCCCTGCGACGCGGAGCGCCAGACGGCAGGAGAGATCCGCAGGATCGATCCCGATGCCGTGCTCGCGCTCGGCGACCTGCAGTATCCGAACGGGTCCTTCGCGAACTTCCGGGCCTCCTACGACCGAACGTGGGGAACGTTCAAGCGGCGGACGTATCCGGCGCCGGGGAATCACGAGTACGAGACGCCGGGAGCCGCTGGGTACTACCGCTACTTCGGGAAGCGCGTGCATCCTCCCCTCGGCTACTACAGCTTCGACCTCGGCGGGTGGCACCTCGTGGCGCTCAACGCGAACTGCGATTTCGTCGATTGCCATCGCGAGCGACGCTGGCTCGGCCGAGATCTCCGGCGAGACGGCAGTCTCTGTCAGCTCGCGTACTGGCACCAGCCACGCTTCTCGAGCGGACCGCACGGCTCCGATCCCACGTATTCGGGGTTCTGGAACACCCTGTATCGGTTCGGAGCCGACGTGGTGTTGAACGGCCACGACCACGACTACGAGCGGTTCGCGAAGCTCGCTCCGGACGAGCACTTCTCCGGCGGGGGCATCCGCGAGTTCGTGGCCGGCACGGGCGGTGGGTCGCATTACCCGTTCGGGCCACCGGTGCCCGGCTCGCAGGTGCGCGTCGCCGATCGGTCCGGCGTCCTGCGGTTGCGCCTGTCGGGGACGAGCTACGGCTGGAGCTTCGTCGACACCTCCGGAAAGACCCGAGACTCCGGATCGAGCGCGTGCCACCGTTGATCGGCTTCGCTCCGAAACACGCGAGGCGCGGGTGGCCGAGTCGCCTCGTGGCGACAGCGGCGCTCGCGTTGACGCTGTTCGCCTCTGCGCCCGCCTCTGCGGCTCCCGGCGACCTCGATCGTTCCTTCGGCGCGGATGGAAGGATCACGCTTTCCCTAGCGCACGGTGGCAGCCAGGGGAACGCCGTCCTCGTGCAGCCGAACGGCCGGATCGTGGTCGGCGGGTGGGCGTATTCCAGAGGCTTCGCGCTGATGCGGCTGCTCCGCGACGGTTCGCTCGATCGGAGCTTCGGCGGCGACGGTGTCGTGACGACGAACTTTCCGACCGGCCCGGCGGTGGTCTCCGACCTGGCGTTGGACGGGCACGGCCGGATCGTGGCCGCCGGGCTCTCGGAGGCGTGGATGGCGGTCGCCCGGTACCTCCCGGACGGTTCGCTCGATCCGACGTTCGGCCGCGGAGGGATGGTCACCGCGCGGTACCGCGACTCCCAGACGTCGGCGGAGGGTGTCGCGATCGACGGCCGGGGTCGCGTGATCGCCGCCGGAACCGCGAGCGACCGGAGATGGGTCCTCGCGCGTTTCTCCTCCGGCGGACGCCTCGATCAGCGGTTCGGCGACCGCGGATGGGCGACGATCGACTTCGGTCCGGGCGAAGAGGCGGCGCGCGACCTCGCGCTGACACCGAACGGCCGGATCGTGGTCGCGGGAACCGGTCGGCAACGCCTCGCTCTGGCCCGCTTCCACCGGGACGGGTCGCTCGACCGCCGGTTCGGCAGCGGCGGCACCGTCGTCACCCCGGGCACGGCGCGAGGGACCGCAGCTGCGCTCGCGCTCCTGCCGAACGGAGACCTCCTCGCCGCCGGTCATTCGGCGTCCGCATTCCTGGTGCGGCGGTTCCTGCCGTCCGGGCGTCCCGATCCCACGTACGGCACCGATGGATCCGCATCGGGCCCGTCGGTGGACGGCCTCGCCTTCGACGTCGTCGTCTCCTCCGACCGGTCGGCGGTCGTCGTGGGGAGCCAGTTCGAGCGGTTCACGGTCGCTCGCTATCTCCCGGGCGGCTCTCCCGATCCGGGATTCGGGAACGAAGGCGTCGTCCAAACACGGTTCCCGAACTACGGCCCGGCGGAAGGTGTCGCGCTGATGCCGAACCAGCGGCCGGTGGTCGTCGGACAGACCGGCGACCGGATCGGACTCGCCCGCTACGACGCCTAGCTGCGGTTACCGAGACGTTCGATCAATCGGGCCGCGTAGTAGTCCTCCCACGGCTCGCCGGGATCCGCTTCCGCGTACTCCTTCCCGAGCGAGACGAGCTGGAAGGTGAGCTCGCTCCGGACGGGCGTCGCTCCGAGCAGCGCCGGAAGCTCCGAGTGGTTCACGAGCCAGTCCGCGTACCAGGTCGCCCAGTCGTCGTCGGCTCCGTCGACGATCCGGAAGACCGCGTGATGCGTTTCTCCGGCCTCGTGGAGGAGCTCGCTGAGCTTCCTCGGGGTCTCCTCGCTCATGCACTCGCCTCCGCGGTGTCGTCGTCGTCGCCATCGACGTCGTCGAGATGGTACGGAACGCTCGCGACGACGACTCCGGGCTCGAGGAGCAGGAGCCGTTTGATGAACAGTCCGGTCTGATTGTGCAGGAGGTGTTGCCACCAGTGGCTGACGACGAATTCCGGGAGCACGACCGTGACGACGCTGCCTGACCCGGCCGTACGGCGTCGGACCTCCGCGAGGAGCGGCGGACCGATGTCGCGGAAGGGCGCGTCCACGAGCGCGAGCGGAACGGTCATCCGGCGGGCGCCCCAATCCCGGATGATCGCGTCCGACTCCGCCGGATCGGTCGCGAAGAAGACGGCCTCGACTTCCGCCGGGCGGAGCGAGCGCGCGTACGAAACGGCGCGCGCGGTCGCGTCGTGCACGCCGGAGACCGGGATCAGCACGCTGCTCGGTCCCGTTTCGAGCGGATGCTCCATCCGCCGGTCGTTCTCGAGCTCCGACGGAACGAGCGGCACGTCCATCACGACGACGTTGGAACGGAACAGCAGCGAGGCCTTCAGCCACAGCGCGCGTCGCTGGTGGAGGAGCTGCCACCACGAAGCGCCCGCGACGACCTCCGGCAGCACGACCGTCAGGAACTGGTCGCCGCCGAGATCGACCGTTCGCAGGTATCGCCGCAGGGCGCGGGAGAGGCCATGCTCCACGCCGGGGAGCGGGACGAGCGCGCCGAGGCGCGGCGCTCCCTCCTCCCAGCGGGCGGCGATCTCCGCGAATCCGCTGTCCGGGCCGACGTAGAGCGGGGTCACGTGCTGCGGCCGCAGCGCTCGGAGGTGCGCGACCGCGTCGACCGTCTCCGGCCCGAAGTCGGGAACGAGGACCAGGAACCGGTTCGGCCGCACTGCGCCCGCCGACACGTCGTTCCGGCGGAGGAGCCGCGCGACGCGGTCGTAGTGGCGTCGCACGGCCAGGAACGCCGAGACGAGGATCGGGATCGCGACCATCACG
>JBJMLP010000216.1:0-3253 GCA_045805245.1 Actinomycetota bacterium
GGATAGATGTCGGAGATCGTCGGGCAGTGCGGCTCCTCATGCGGGAGGCGCACCTTCACGCGCGCGTGATGGTTGTGCGTCGTGGAGTACAGATGCGTGACGACCTCGAAACCTTCTTCTTCCTTGTCGACCCCGCCGGAGAAGTCGAAGAAGTCGAACGCGAGATCGGGCTCGTCCTTGAGGAACCGCGCGATTTCGCGATAGCGCTCCGGCGGCACGGTCGCGACGGCATGCCCGTACTGGTCGGAGAACTCCGCGATGTCGTCTCCGAAGCGGGCCCGCAGACGGGACTCGATCTCAGGGACCGGAAGAGGGCGCGGTGAGCTGGCCACTCCACTTCTCCCTGATGTCCTCGCCGGCGATCTTCTCCTGGAGCTTGATGATCCCGTGCAGGAGGGCCTGCGGTCTCGGCGGACAGCCCGGCACGTAGACGTCCGTCGGGATGATCTGGTCGACGCCCTTCGTGACCGAATAGGAGTCCCAGTACGGCCCGCCGCAGTTGGAGCAGGACCCGAACGAGATCACGTACTTCGGGTCGGGGATCTGGTCGTAGACGCGCTTGAGCGCGGGAGCCATCTTGTCGGTCACGGTGCCGGCGACCACGAGGAGGTCAGCCTGGCGCGGTCCGTGCGCGAACGGGATGACCCCGAACCGCATGAAGTCGTGCTTGGAGGTCGACGCGGCGATCAGCTCGATCGCGCAGCACGCGAGCCCGAAGTTCATGACCCACAGGGAGTAGCGCCTTCCCCAGTTGAGGATGAACTTCACCGGCTGGGGAACCGGAACGTTCTCGATCACGCCCACTCGAGCACCTTCTTCCGCCAGGCATAGAGGAGTCCGACGCCGAGGATCCCGATGAAGAGGGCCATCTCCACCACCGCGGTGTAGCCCAGGCGCTCGAACACCGTCGCCCAGGGGAAGAGGAACACGCTCTCCACGTCGAAGATCACGAACAGGAAGGCGTAGACGTAGTAGCGGATCTGGCTCTGCGACCACCCCTCGCCCACCGGATCGATGCCGCACTCATAGGTGGTCAGCTTGTCGGGGAGCGGACGGTGGGGTGACATCAGCCGGGCGGTCAGAAGCGCCACCGCCACGAGCCCCACGCCGGCGATCACGACCGCGAGGACGACCCCGTACGTCTCGTAATAGGTTTCCACGCGCTTGTGAAGGTTTTCTCAAGCGGAGTCTATCAGTGGCCGGGGGCCTGGCGTGCGGGCTCAGGCACGGCTCCGCAGCGGACCGCGAGGTAGCGGGCGAGGCTTTCGAGGGACGACCGAGCGGCGCCCTGCGGCAGCTTCGAGGCGAGGGAGAGCGCCCTCGCGACCTCCGCCGTGACCGTCATGCGAGCGCGGTCGAGGGTCGCGTCGGCGCGCGTGATCTGAAGCGCGCGCTCGAGCCGGTCGCCGGCCGGCGCTCCCTCCGACAGCAGCGCGGAGAGCTCCTCCCGGTCCTCGCCGCGCTGGAGCGCGTAGAGCACCGGCAGGGTGTAGAGGCCGTTGCGCATGTCCGCTCCGGGCTCCTTCTCGAGCTCGGACTCCGACGCCGCGATGTCCATGATGTCGTCGGAGAGCTGGAAGGCCATGCCGAGCGCCTCGCCGAAGGTCTCCAGCGTGTCGGTGTCGGCCGCGGAGGCATCCGAGAGCATGCCGCCGAGCCGGCAGGAGGTCGCGATCAGCGCGCCGGTCTTGCGGCGGATGATCTCCATATAGGACTGCTCCTCCTGACGAAGCGTGCGGGAGACGTCCACCTCCCGGATCTGGCCGTCGCAGAGCGTCGCGATCGTCCGCGCGAGCAGGCGGCAGATCTCCGGCCCGAGGTCGGTGGAGATCTCCGAGGCCCGAGCGAAGAGGTAGTCGCCGGTGAGGATGGCAACGGTGTTGTCCCAGCGCGCGTTCGCGGAGGGCACTCCGTGGCGGGAGTCCGCCTCGTCGATGACGTCGTCGTGGTACAGCGTCGCCTGATGCACGAGCTCGATCGAGACGGAGCCGGGGATCAGACGCGGGTCGGTCGGATCGCCGAAGTAGCCGGAGAGAAGGACGAGCATCGGCCGGAACCGCTTTCCGCCCGCGGAGAGCAGATGCGAGGCCGTCTCCGCGAGGAGATCCGAGTCCGCGAGAACGGCCTTTTCGAGCGCCTCCTCCACGTCGTCGAGCCGAACGCGGATGTCGTTCTCGAGCGCCGCGTCGGGCGGCTCCAAGCCGGGAATCACGCGCCTGCTCATCGCGGCAAGCCTACCGGGAGGCGGGCGCGGCCGAGGACCCGCTCTCGGAGACGGAGCCTCACCATCGGAGGATCGCCGCCTCGTGGAGGAATCCGAGCACGATCTCGGGGAAGACTCCCAGCAGCAGCGTGAGCACCGCAGGGATCACGAGCGGGAGCGCTGCCGCCGCCGGCGGGATGTCGGCGGTGGCCGGAGCCTCCTCCTCCACGGGCGCCTGCATGTACATCAGCACGACCACGCGGAGGTAGAAGAACGCCGCCACGACGCTTCCGAGGACGCCGACCAGCACCAGCGGCCAGTGGCCCGCCCGGATCGCCGCTCCGAAGACGTCGACCTTGGCGATGAATCCCGCCGTCGGCGGGATACCGGCGAGGGAGAGCAGGAAGAGCGTCATCAACGCGGCGAGCGCGGGCCGAGTTCGCGCGAGTCCCGAATACGCCGAGAGCGAGGTTCCCCGCTCTCCGCGGCCGGAGACGAGCATCACCACGCCGAAGGCGCCGAGGACCATCACCGCGTAGGCGATCAGATAGAACAGCGCGGCCTGGATCCCGTCCTGGTTCGCTGCGACGAGACCCGTGAGGATGAACCCGGCCTGCGCGATGCTCGAATACGCGAGCATCCGTTTGATGTCCGACTGCGCGATCGCGAGGACACTCCCGACGATGATCGACGCGGCCGCGAGTCCCCAGATGAGGGGCGTCCAGTCCCAGCTCAGCGGGAAGAAGGCGACGTCGAAGACCCGGATCAGCGCGGCGAACGCCGCGATCTTGGTCGCCGCGGACATGTAGGCCGTAACGGCCGTCGGCGCTCCCTGGTAGACGTCGGGCGTCCACATGTGGAACGGCACGGCCGAGATCTTGAACGCGAACCCGACCGCGAGGAGCGCGATCGCGGTCAGCGCGAGCGCCGAGGGACCGGTCGTTCCGGAGAGCGCCCGGACGATGTCGAGGATCTTCGTCGATCCGGTCGCGCCGTAGGACAGCGCGATCCCGTAGAGGAAGAACGCCGAGGAGAACGCTCCGAGCAGGA
>JBJMLP010000217.1:0-20812 GCA_045805245.1 Actinomycetota bacterium
CAGGTCCGCCACGTCTGCGCCGACGTCGGGCTCGGCCGTCAGCAGGCCGATGTCCTCGTAGATCGTGGCGGTTTCGGGGTGGTAGTTGCCGGTGCCGACGTGGCAGTACCGTCGCACGCCGTTCTCCTCCTGTCGCACGACGAGCGAGATCTTCGTGTGCGTCTTCAGTCCGACGACGCCGTAGACGACGTGCACGCCCGCCCTCTCCAACAGACGGGCCCAGCCGATGTTCCGCTCCTCGTCACCGCGCGCGGTCAGCTCGACGAGAGCGACGGTCTGCTTTCCGGACTCGGCCGCGCGCGCGAGCGAGCGCACGATCGTGCTGTCCTTCGGAGAGGTGCGATAGATCGTCTGCTTGATCGCGAGGACGTCGGGATCGCGAGACGCCTGATCGACGAACGCCTCGACTGAGGTCTCGAAGGAGTCGTAAGGATGCTGGACGAGGATGTCTCCCTCGCGGAGCGCTTGGAAGATGTCCTGCTCCTGGCCGTTGTCGTCGGGCGCGAGCCGAGGCTGCGTGACGCCCTTCCACGGCGCCGCCTTCAGGTCGGGGCGGTCGAGCTCGGTGAGCTGCCAGAGGTCCTCGAGACCGAGCATCGCCTTCGTGATGTAGACGTCGGAGGCGATCAGTCGGAGCTCCTCCATCAGCAGGGAGCGGACCGACTTCGGCATCGAGCGGTTGACCTCGAGCCGGACGGCCTGCGGAGAGCGCTCTCGGCGTTGCACGACCGCCTCGATCGTGGAAAGCAGGTCGTCGGCTTCGGCGACCTCGACGTCGATGTCCGCGTCGCGGGTCACGCGGAAGGGATGGATCGCGACGATCTGCATGCCGGGGAACAGCATCTCCGCGTGCGCCGCGATCAGCTCCTCGAGCGGGAGGAACCGCTCGCCGTCGGGAAGCGCGACGAATCGCGGAATGATCGGCGGAACCTTGATCCGCGCGAACCGGCGGAGCTTCGTCGTGGGATCTCGCACGACGACCGCGAGGTTGAGGGAAAGGTTCGAGATGTACGGGAAGGGATGCGCCGGGTCGACCGACAACGGCGTGAGGATCGGGAACACCTGCCCCTCGAACGTGTCGCGGAGGTGGGCGCGCGCCACCTTGTCGAGGTTCGCCCACTCCTCCAGCCGCACGCCGGCCTCGTCGAGCAACGGGTGGATCCGCTTGGCGAACATGCGGTTCTGCCGTGCCGTGAGCGTCCGAACGCGCTCGCTGATGGCGTCGAGCTGCTGTCGCGGGGTCATCCCACACGGGCTCGTGACCCAGACGCCGGCGCCGACCTGCTCCTTGAGTCCGGCCACGCGGATCTGGAAGAATTCGTCGAGGTTGCGATTGAAGATCGCGAGGAACTTCACGCGCTCCATCAAGGGCTGTTTGGAGTCCTCGGCGAGCGCGAGCACTCGCGTGTTGAACTCCAGCCAGGAGAGCTCGCGGTTGACGTAGCGCTCTTCGCGGGGAAATCCGATCTCCTCGCGCCAGGCGCCGCCGCCGACCTGTGTCTGGGCCACGCTCGCTCCTCCGCGATGCGGAGAGGATCGCGGGGGGGAACTCCTCCACGCCGTCCCGTCCGGTCGCCCGACGATAGTCCCGGCGCCTCGAGGGGGGCGAATCGGCGGTGGGAGCGAAGAGCCCGGCACGCCGCTCCCCGTCGACGTCGGTACCGAAGCGTACACTGTCCTGAGTCCGTCGGCATCCGACGGTTCGGGGTTCGCGTGCGGGCGGTGGGTGTCCCCGAGGACGGACCGCCCAGTGACCCGTGGGACGCTTGGTGTCCCGTTTTGCGGCCCGGTGCCGTGCCGTCCGCCATCGTCCGAGGAGGAGAGACGGCCGATCTGATCGCCATCGGTTACGACGACACCACCACCGCCGTTCAAGCGATGGACGACGTCGTCTCCTCTCTCCAAGGAAACCGGGGCAGAGATTCAGTAGGAGCTTCACGGCGCCGCCAAGAGCGGCTGAGACGAAGGAGGCGCAAACAGCATGTTGCGACGTAGAAGGCCAGTGCTCCGGACGGCGACGATGGCGGGCGGAGCGGCGCTCGCGTATCACGCCGGCAAGAACAAGCAGGCCGCGGACCAGAACCAGGGCGATCAGCAGGCGGCGCAGTACCAGCAGCAGGCGCCGCAGCAGCAGGCGCCCGCGCCGGCCGCCGGAGGGATGTCGCCCGACGCGATGGCGAAGCTGCAACAGCTGGGCCAGCTCCACGAGCAGGGCGTCCTCACCGACGAGGAGTTCGCCGAGCAGAAGAAGAAGATCCTCGGATAGTCGCGCATCGCTCGAGGCACGGAGGGAAACGAGATGGCAGACGAGTTCGGTCCGGTACAGATCTTGGTCGTGGGCTTCGACAACGTGGACTTCACCGGAAAGATCCTCGGGGAGCTCCGGCGGCTGAAGGAGCACGACATCATCCGCCTCGTGGACCTCGTGGTCGTCGCGAAGGACAGCGACGGTGAGATTGCGGGCGTGGAGATGAGCGACCTCTCGAAGGAGGAGCGCGAGCAGTTCGGCGCCATCCTCGGAGCGCTGATCGGCCTCGGCATGGACGGCGAGGAGGAGACGCTCGAGGCCGGCGCCATCGCCGGTGCGCTCGCGGCGGAGGACGGCCTCCTCGGCGAGGACACGATGTGGTCGGTTGCCGACACGATCCCGGAAGACTCCACCGCCGCGGTAGCGCTGATCGAGCACCGATGGGCGATCCCGCTCCGCGACGCGATCCGCGGGGCCGGCGGGGTTCCGCTCGCCGACAGCTGGATCCATCCCGAGGACCTCATCGCGATCGGCGCGATCGCGGGCGCCGAAGCCTCTGCAGGCTGACGGGGTCGGAGGTGTCCGGTTCTCCGTTGAGTCCGATCTTCGAGGTCGGCGTCATCACGTTCGAGGGTGAGGATGCCGCCACGCGTCTCATCGAATCGCTGCGTGGCTCCGTCGGATCCCTGAACGACGTCGCGATCCTGGAGCACAAGCCCTCCGGGAGCTTCAGCGTCCACGACTACTCCGGCGAGGCGACGAAGGGCCAGCACGTCGGTGCGGGCGCCGTCATCGGAGGAGTCGCGGGCGCCCTCCTGCTCGGTCCTTTCGGAGTGTTGCTCGGCGTTCTCGGCGGAGCAGGCGTGGGTGCGTCGATGCAGGGCGCGAACCGCCACGAGCTCTCACTCTCGGATGAGTTCATCGACAAGCTCAAGGCGTCGTTGCCTCCGGGGAGCTCGGCGGTCCTCGTGATGGGGGAGCCCGATCGCGTCGAGGAGCTCATGGGCCACATCCGCGCCTCCGACGCGGTGACCCGCGCCGAGTTCAAGGAACCGCTGAACGACAAGCAGGTGGCGGCGATCCGCTCGGCGCTCGAGAAGGGGCAGGCCGGCTCCGCTGGATAGCTCCGGCACGCCCACCGGATCGACGGACCCCGGACCGTCGCCCGGCGCGGGCGCCCCGCGCGCGACGCGCGGGTGGCTGATGCGCATCCCCGGCGTCGAGATGCTCGCTCATTACGAGGTGAGCTGGCTCTCCAAGGACCTGGTCGCGGGACTCGTGCTCTCGGCGCTCCTCGTTCCGCAGGGGATGGCCTACGCGGAGCTCGCCGGCTTGCCGCCGATCACGGGCCTCTACACGTCGATCCTCTGCCTGATCGGTTACGCGTTGTTCGGGCCGTCGCGCATCCTGGTGCTCGGCCCCGACTCGTCGCTCGGTCCGATGATCGCCGCGACGATCCTGCCGCTCGTCGGCGCCAACGGAGACCCGGCTCGAGCGGTGGAGCTCGCCGCGATGCTCGCGATCCTCGCGGGCGCGATCACGACGATCGCGGGCCTGGCGCGGCTCGGGTTCGTGGCCGATCTCCTGTCCCGTCCGACGCAGATCGGATACATGAACGGGCTCGCGCTGACGATCATCGTCGGCCAGCTCCCGAAGCTCTTCGGGTTCTCGGTCGAGGGAAACGGGCTGATCAACGAGACCGTCGATTTCGTGAAGGGAGTGGCTCACGGCGATACGGTCGGTGCCGCGCTCGCCGTCGGGCTCGTCTCCATCGGCGTGATCCTCGCCCTGCAGCGCGTGATGCCGAAGCTGCCGGCTGTGCTCGTGGCGGTGGTGCTCGCGATCATCGCCGTCCAGCTCTTCGACCTCGCGTCGCACGGCGTCTCGGTCGTCGGCAAGCTCCCGAAGGGACTGCCGCCGCTCTCGATCCCGACACCACCGCTTCGAGACCTCCCCGCCCTCGCCGCGGGCGCCCTCGGGATCGCGGTCGTCTCGCTCGCGGACACGATCTCCACCTCGGCATCGTTCGCCGCGCGGACGGGCCAGGAGGTGAACGGCAGCCGGGAGATGATCGGCATCGGCGCCGCGAACATCGGGGCGGGCCTCTTCCAGGGTTTCCCCGTCAGCACGAGCGGCTCCCGGACCGCCGTAGCGGAGCAGGCGGGCGCGAAGACACAGGTGACCGGGCTCGTCGGCGCGCTCGTGATCGCGCTGATGCTGCTCTTCGTTCCGGGGCTGTTCCAGAACCTTCCGTC
Source organism: Actinomycetota bacterium (assembly GCA_045805245.1). Taxonomy (GTDB): domain Bacteria; phylum Actinomycetota; class UBA4738; order UBA4738; family JBJMLN01; genus JBJMLN01. The sequence goes on from JBJMLP010000217.1 coordinate 4,504, forward strand.
CGCGACGCTCGCCGCCGTCGTGATCACCGCAGCGCTCTCGCTCGCGGATATCGCCGGCGTTCGGCGTCTGTGGGTGCAGCGGCGCGTGGAGTTTTGGCTTTCGGTCGCGGCGTTCCTCGCCGTCGCGCTTCTCGGCGTCCTCCCCGGCATCGCGATCGCGGTCGCGCTCTCGATCGTGAACGTCTTCCGCCGCTCGTGGTGGCCGTACATGACGATCCTCGGCCGGGTGCCCGGCCTGCCGGGTCTCCACGACGTGCGGAGCTATCCCGACGCGGAGCGCCTTCCGGGCTGCGTGGTGTTCCGGTTCGACGCGCCGTTGTTCTTCGCGAACGCGCGCACGTTCCGCGAACAGATCCGCGCGATCGCGACCTCGTCGCCGAAGCCGTCGTGGATTGTCGTCGCCGCGGAGCCGATCACCGACGTGGACACGACGGCGTCTGACATGCTCGAATCGGTCGATGAAGCCCTGAACGAGAAAGGGATCTCCCTCGTGTTCGCGGAGATGAAGGATCCGGTGCGGCGAAAGATCGAGCGTTACGAGCTGACTCGAACGATCGACCCCGCGCACTTCTTCCCCACGGTGGACCAGGCCGTCGAGGCGTATCGTCGGAGCTCGGGAACGGAGTGGGTCTCCGCCGAGGTCTTCCGGGAGATGGCCGACCGATGAGCGAGACGTCGAACGGGCACCCGATGAGCGACACGACGACCGCGCGACCTTCAGGTTCCCGGCGGCTCGCCGCTGTCGCAGCGTTCCTGTGCGAGATCGCCGTCGTCGTCGTGGCGTTGACCGGGGTCGTCCGGTCGCCCGGCGCGGTGTTCGGCGCGATCGCCTGCGTCGTCGTCGCGGACTGGGGCATCGGAGAGTTCGTCACGCATCTCGGGAGGCGCCGCGCGATCGGGGCCGGCGTCGCCGTTCTTGCAGCGATCGTCGCGATCGTCCTGTTGTTGGTCGGTGAGCTCTTCCGGATCCTGCTCGCGGCCTACGTCCTCGCTGCTGCCGCCGCGGCCCTCACGGTGATCGCGCTCCGCGTGCGGGGGTACGCGCCGCCCGAGCATCGAACGCCGCCGCCCAAGCGGGCCTTCTTCCTGATGAATCCCTGGTCGGGCGGCGGAAAGGTCGAGAAGTTCAAGCTCGACGAGCTCGCTCGTTCGAAAGGCGCTGAGGTCGTGATCCTGGAGAAGGGGATGGACGTCCCGAGCGTCCTCCGAGACGCGGCCGCGCGCGGCGCGGACCTCCTCGGCGCCGCCGGTGGAGACGGAACGCAGGCGCTCGTCGCCGAGGTCGCGGCGGAGCGCGACCTGCCGATGATCGTCATCCCTGCCGGAACCCGGAACCACTTCGCGCTCGATCTCGGGCTCGACAGGGACGATCCGCGCAAGGCGCTGGAGGCGCTCGGGCCCGACGGCGTGGAGCTCCGCATCGATCTCGGACGCATCGGCGACCGGCCGTTCGTGAACAACGTCTCGCTCGGCGCCTACGCCGAGATCATTAGCGACCCCAAGTACCGGGACGCGAAGCTCGCGACGGTACTCGCCGCGCTGCCCGAGGTCGCCGGCTCCGAGGCGAGCTCCGGCCTGCGGGTGCAGACACCGCGGGGGGAGGACATCCAAGATCCGAACCTGATCCAGGTCGGGAACAATCCGTATGACCACGGTAGCCTCAAGAACGCCAACCGCCGTCCGCGTCTGGACACCGGCGAACTGGGCGTGGACGTCGTCCGCTTCTCCGGCGCGCGCGAGCTGCGGGAGCTGATGCGAGACCTCGAGAGCGGCCGCAACCGCGTCGGAGCCCTGCACCGGTGGAGCGCGCAGGCGCTCACCGTCACCGGCCGCGACGGAGAGGTGGCCGCAGGCGTGGACGGGGAGTACGTGACGTTTCCGTCGCCGCTCGAGATCGCCAGCAGGCCGGGCGTGCTCCGGATCCGCGTGCCATCGAAGCGCGAGCCGCCGCTGACGCAGACACCGCGCGGCGTCCTGGAAACGCTTCGCTCGCTGTGGTCGGTCGCGGCCGGGTCGGAGCCCGATCTCGAGGCCGCCTGACCGGTCAGCTCGTTCCGCTGCTCCGCGTCTCGACCGGACCCACGCGCCCCTGGGCGGCCGCCGCTCCGGATGAGTCGCCTCCCGGGCCGCGCAGGATCCATGCCACGCCGACGGCGAGGCACGCGCCCGCGATCGGGCCGACCAGATAGACCCAGTAGTTCGTGAAGTCGAGCAGCGCCATCTCGGGTCCGAACGAACGGGCCGGGTTCATCGACGCGCCGCTGACGGGACTCGACCACAGCCCCGCGAGGATGATGTAGGCGGCCACGCCGAACGCCGAGATCGGCCCGAGGTTCTGGGCTCCCGACGCCGTGCCGAGGATCGTGCTGACGAGACCGAAGGTGAGCACGAGCTCCATGAACATCGCCGTGAGATCCGACACGCCCGGTCCCGGCTGGGTCGCTCCGAGCGCGCCGTGGTTGCCGAGCAGCGCCCAGAGGAACAGGCAGGCCATCGTCGCTCCGAGGAGCTGGGCGACGATGTATCCGGGGACGCGACGCCATTGGAAGTCGCCGCGGAGCGCGAACCCGATGCTGACGGCGGGGTTGAGGTGAGCGCCGCTCACAGCCCCCATGAACAGGATGATCGCGAAGACCATCAGCCCCGGAGCGGTGACTGCGGCGGCGCGCCCGATGTCGCCGAACCTCGCGCCGACGACGCCTCCGCCCGCTCCGACGAGCACGAGGAAGAAGGTGCCCAGGATCTCGGAGAACAGCCGGCGCCACTCCTGTCCGGGGTCGTCGAAGTTCCCCTTGATGAATTCGAGCTCTTCGGCTCCGTGCAGGTACTCGCCGACACCGCGCCAACTCATGGTCTCTCCTCCTCGCGCCGGCTCCGTTCCCGGCTGCGCTCGGGCTCTTCCTCGCGCTACCCCTTGCTCGCGGCACCGGGCCTGAGATCCACCCATCCGGCCCCGTGATCGAGCTGAAAGTTCAGGTTCAACGCCGCGTTGATCAGCGACAGGTGCGTGAACGCCTGGGGGAAGTTGCCGAGTTGCTCTCCGGTTGGGCCGATCTCCTCGGAGAAGAGCCCGAGATGGTTCGCGTACGTCTGCATCTTCTCGAAGGTCAGGCGAGCCTTCTCCAGCCGTCCGGAGCGAGCGAGCGCGTCGACGTACCAGAACGTGCAGATCGAGAAGGTTCCTTCGGATCCCTGGAGGCCGTCCGGAGACGCGCTCGGATCGTAGCGATACACCAGGCTGTCCGAGACGAGCTCGTTATCCATCGCGTCGAGCGTGGAGAGCCACATCGGGTCCTGCGGCGCGATGAAGCCCACGAGGGGCATCAGCAGGTTCGACGCGTCGAGGACGTCCGTTCCGTAGTGCTGGACGAAGGCGCCGCGCTCCTTGCTCCAGCCCTTCTCCATGATCTGTGTGTAGATCGCGTCCCGCTCCTTTCTCCAGCGGTCCACGTTTGCCGGCCGGCCCAGCTGCGCCGCGAGGCGGATGCCGCGGTCCATGGCCACCCACGACATCAGACGGCCGTACACGAAGTCCTTCTGCCCGCCGCGCGTCTCCCAGATGCCTTCGTCGGGCTGATCCCAGTGGTCGCACAACCAGTCGACGGTCGCGCAGAGGTCGACCCACCCCTCGTGGGCGGGCGTGATCCCCCGGCCCACCCCGAGCGCGATCGAGTCCATCGCTTCGCCGTAGATGTCGAGCTGGCGCTGGTCCGACGCGCCGTTCCCGATCCGGACCGGGCGCGATCCGCGGTAGCCGTCCAGATGGTCCAGCGACTCCTCCTCGAGCTCCGGGGAGCCGTCGATGCGGTACATGATCTTGAGCGAGCCGGGTCCCTCGGGCCCTCCCTCTCCCGCGCGGTCCCGGAGCCAGTGGGAGAAGGCCGCCGCCTCCTCCGTATAGCCGAGGCCGAGCAGCGCGTACACCGAGAACGACGCGTCACGGATCCAGGTGAAGCGATAGTCCCAGTTCCGCTCCCCTCCCAGTTGCTCGGGGAGGCTCGTCGTCGGTGCCGCCACGAGCGCGCCGGTCGGCGCGTAGGTCATGAGCTTCAGGGTCATCGCCGACCGGTGGACCGTCTCCTGCCAGCGGCCGCGGTAGGTCGATCGCGCCAGCCAGTCCCTCCAGAACCGGACCGTCTGGTTGAACATGTCGAGGACTTCCTGCCGGTTGAGGTCGCGCGTCCGGCCCGTCGCGCCGGACTCGAGGACGACGCCGCCGACCTCGCCGGCCTTCATCGACCAGGTGGCGTGGGCGTCCCGATCCCGCACGTCGAGTTTCATCGTCCCCTGGAGCGTGAGGTGGAGGTCCTTGGAGTGGAACGTCACGCTGTCCGCGTCGGACTTCACCTCGTGTGAACCGCGCCCATAGTCGAACCGGGGCTCGCAGTCGAGGGCGAACTCGAGCTCGCCTCGGACGACGCGGACGATCCGCACCAGCCGGTGGCGGTCCGTTGCCTGCTCCGGACTTTCGATCGGCATGAAGTCCGCGACCTCTCCGACGCCGTCGGGGGTCATGAAGCGCGTGATCAGGACGGCGGTGTCCGGGAAATACAGCTGCTTCGTGACGTATCCCTCCTGCGAGGGAGCGATCCGGAACCGGCCTCCGCGCTCGTGATCGAGGAGAGAGGCGAACACGCTCGGAGAGTCGAACCGCGGGCAGCAGAACCAGTCGATCGTGCCGTCGGTGGTGACGAGCGCGGCGGTCTGGAGATCGCCGATCAGTCCGTGGTCAGAGATCAGGGGATAGTCGTTCATCTCAGTCTCCTCGCCTCGCGTCGGCGACGGTCGTTGGGGTCGGATCGACGAGCGCGTCACCGTCCGCGACCACGGTGACCGACTGACCTGTCGGGTCAGTGTCCTCTTCCTGGTACCGATCGAGCAAGGTCGCTTCCTCCGCGCGTCGAGGAAAGCGGAAGAACACGAGGGCTGCTCCGAGAAGGACGGCGACGATGCCCGCGACGTAGGCCCACTGGTCACCCTGCAGGAACGCCGCCTTCGCCCCGGCGATGATCTCGCTAGCGTGCTGCGGATACTGGGCCGCGATCGCTGCCGCGCCGTCGAAGGACTTCGTGAGTTCCGACTGCACACTGTCGGAGACGGTCTGCGCAGATCCCGATGCCTGGATCGCCGCTGCGGCCGCGCTCGAGTATCCGGCGGCGAGGAGCGCTCCGAAGATCGATTGCATGATCGCTCCGCCGAGGTCGCGTTGGAGGTCCGCGGTCCCGGATGCCATCCCGACCCGGGTCACCGGAACCGAGCCGGTCAGCGAGTGCGATGCGGGGGTTCCCGCGAACCCGACGCCGATCCCGACGAACGCGTACGCAAGGCCGACCTGCCAGTACGAGGTGTTCTCCTTCCAGAGGAGCAGCATGGTGAGGAAACCGAGCAGCACGAAGATGTAGCCGGTGAGCATCGTGAGGCGCGCGCCCTGTTTCTCCACGAGCTTTGCGGAGCGAGGCGCGACGAGCACCATGCAGAACGCGCCGGGAAGGATCGCAACGCCCGCGTCGAAGGTGTCGTACCCGAGGACGTTCTGGAGGAACTGCTGGCCGACGAACATCGCGCCCATCAGCGAGCCGAAGATCACGATGCCGGCACACGCGGCGACCCAGAACGTCGGCCGGGCCGCGACGTGGAGGTCGTAGAGCGGATTCTCGGCCCGGCGCTGCCGCACGACGAACGCGACTCCCGCCGCGACGACGATCAGTACGAGCGCCGCGACGAGCGTCCCCGCGTTGGGCACCACGGAGAAGTTGATCGCGAGGATCAGCGCTCCGACGAGTAGGACGGAGAGCACGCCGCCGAGGTTGTCGACGGGCTCCGTTCCCTCGTTGACGTGCGCCGGAACGAGCCGCGAGGAAAGGACCAGCGCAACCACCGCGAGCGGAAGGGTGATCAGGAACACCGAGCCCCACCAGAAATGCTGGAGACACACTCCGGAGAGCATCGGCCCGAGCGCCGCGATCGCGGCTCCGATGCCGGACCACAGCGCGATGGCCTTCGTTCGTTCGGCACCCGACCAGAGGGCGGTGATCAAGGCGAGCGTCGTCGGATACGCCATGCCCGCCGCGAGCCCGCCGCCGACGCGGGCAACGAACAACACGCTCTCGTTCGGCGCCCAAGCGGCAAGCAGGCTGAACGGGATCGCGAGCGCGGTCCCGACGACGAGCATCATCTTGCGCCCGTACCGGTCACCGAGCGCTCCGAAGTAGAGGACCGACGCGGCCAGCCCGAGCGAGAATCCGACCGCGATCAGGTTGAGCGAGCTCTGCGACGCGTCGAACGCCGTGCCGATGTCCGGAAGCGCCACGTTCGCCACGGCGAGGTTCAGGTTGGCGACGGCCGCGACGAGGATCAGCGCAAGCAGTACGACTCCGGCTCGCGCGGGAGTTCCGGAGCCCGCGGGCAGGGTCGTGCGGGTGGAGCGTTCCCGTTCGCCCATCCGCCTCCTCCCGCGGTTGGAGCGGCGCCGGGTCGGCGCGCTCACAAGAACGCTACCGCAACGACGGAACTGGGTGACCGGAGCCAACGTGTCCGGAAGGTGAACATCTGAGCCCGGCGGGTGGGCCGAAATCCAGGCCCGATAAGATGGAGAGGCGTCCTCTACCCGTGGGCGTCCCCTACCCGTGGAGGAGACCCCTGATGCCGACCGCCGCCGTCGCCCATCCCACCATCGACGAACGTCGCGCCCAGGGAAAGGAAGCTCGGACACGCGCGCCGCTCTCGAGCCACGACGGGTGGGAGCCGGCGAGCAACCGCCCCGATCCTGTCGCGCTGCTCGAGGAACAGAACGTTTCGCGCGAGCCTGACCTCGTTCCCGTTCGCCACGGGCGGATGATGGTCTCGCCGTTCACCTTCTATCGCGGCGCCGCGAAGATCATGGCGTCGGATCTGAAGGACACGCCGACGGCCGGCCTGGACGTCCAGCTCTGCGGAGACGCCCACCTGTCGAACTTCGGCGTGTTCGCCTCTCCGGAGCGGAACCTCCTCTTCGACCTCAACGACTTCGACGAGACGCTACCCGGTCCGTTCGAGTACGACTTGAAGCGGCTCGCCGCGAGCCTGACGATCGCCGCGCGCAACAATGGGTTCCGCAAGGCCGAGGCGCGTTCCATCACCGCAGCGTCCGTGAACGCCTACCGCGAGGCGATGCTCGACTTCGCCGAGATGCGGACGATGGACATCTGGTACGCGCATCTCTCCGAGGAGCAGCTCCTCCTCGCCGTCCGGAGCGCCATCACGAAGGAGGAGGAGCGGGCCGCCAAGTCGAAGAAGAAGGCGAAGACGGTCGGCAAGCAGGCCGAACGCGGCGCAGCGAAGACGCTCGAGAAGGCGCGCACGAAGGACAGCCTTCAGGCGCTCTCCAAGCTCGGGGAGCTCGTCGACGGCAAGTACCGCATCGTGAGCCAGCCGCCGATCGTTGTTCCTCTCCGCGACGTCGCCGCGCTGTACGACCTCTCGCCGAAGGACGCGGAGAAGGTGATCCACGATCAGTTCAGGGCCTATCGGGAAACCCTCCAGGAGGACCGGCGCATCCTCCTCGAACGGTTCGAGGTCGTCGACATGGCGCGAAAGGTCGTCGGCGTCGGAAGCGTGGGAACGCGGGCATTCATCGTGCTGCTCGAGGGCCGCGATCAGCAGGACCCGCTGTTCCTCCAGATCAAGGAGGCCACCGCGTCGGTTCTCGAGGACCATCTCCCGAAGAGCCGTTTCCGCCAGCACGGAGAGCGCGTTGTTGCCGGCCAGCGGATGATGCAGGCGGCGAGCGACATCTTCCTGGGGTGGACGAAGGGTCTCGACGTGACGCGGCACTTCTATTGGAGGCAGCTCCGCGACATGAAAGGCTCCGCCGAGGTGGAGGCCTACGGCGTGCCGCAGCTCGAGTTCTACGGGCGCACCTGCGCCTGGACGCTCGCCCGGGCTCACGCGCGGTCCGGAGATCCGATCGCGATCGGCGCATACCTCGGGAAGAGCGACAAATTCGAACGGTCGATCACGGACTTCTCCGAGCGATACGCGGACCGCAACGAGCAGGACTACGAGGACTTCGTGAAGGCCGTCCGGGACGGCCGGCTCGAAGCCGTCGAGGGCGTCTGAGGTTCAGCATGCGGGAGGAGCCGTGAGCAGCCGGAACGTCTCCATCTCCCCGCAGAAGATGCTGCTGCCGCTCGCGGCGGCGCAGTTCGTGTGCAGCTTCGCCGGGTCGAACATGAACGTCGCGATCAACAGCATCGCGAAGGACATCGGTACGACGGTTCAGGGCGTGCAGACCGCGATCACGCTGTTCCTGCTGACGATGGCCGCGTTGATGATCCTCGGCAGCAAGCTGACGGACCGGATCGGCCGGAAGAAGTGCCTGATCCTCGGCCTGTCGATCTACGGGGTCGGAGCGGTGATCGCGGCCGCCGCACAGGGACTCGGACTCTTGATCCTCGGCTACTCGATCTTCGAGGGCGTCGGATCGGCGCTCCTCATCCCCCCGGTCTACATCCTCACGACGATGCTGTTCCCGGACATCCGCTCCCGGGCCAAGGCATTCGGGCTGATCAGCGGGATGGCCGGCGCCGGTGCCGCGGCCGGGCCGCTGATCGGCGGATTCATCACGACGGCGATCAGCTGGCGGGCGTCCTTCCTGCTCCAGGCGCTCATCGTCGGGTGGATCATCCTGCTCAGCCGCAAGATCGTGGATCCGCCGACGCCGATGCAGACCCGGCCCCCGGACGTGCTCGGAGGGATCCTCTCCGCCGTCGGCCTGGTGCTCGTCGTGATCGGCATCCTTCAAGCCGGAACGAACTGGACGCTCACGATCGTTCTGATGGTCGCGGGCTTCGCGTTGCTCGGGTGGTTCTTCGTCCATATCGGGACGAGGGAACGCGAGGGACAGCTTCCGCTGCTTTCGACGAGCCTGTTTCGGAATCGCACCTCGAATCTGGGACTCGTGACGCAGAACATCCAGTGGCTGATCCTGATGGGGATGTCGTTCACCGTTTCCGTCTATCTGCAGGTGGTCCGCGGCTACAGCGCGATCCGGACGGGGGCGATCTTCACCGCCGCCACGGTCGGCGTCCTCCTCTCCTCCCTGACTGCCGAGCGGCTCGCGAAGCGGTTCGCGCAGCGAACACTCATCCTCGCGGGGTTCGCCGCCACCGTGCTGGGGATCGTCCTGCTCGTGGGACCCATCGTGAACACCAAGGGTGTGCTGCTGTTCCTTCCCGGCCTGTTCATCCTCGGCCTCGGAGTCGGCCTCATGCTGACGCCGTCGGTGAACGTCGTGCAGTCGAGCTTCCAGGAGGACCAGCAGGGCGAGATCTCCGGGCTCTCGCGGAGCATCTCCAACCTGGGTTCCTCCCTCGGAACGGCGATCGCGGGGACGATCCTCGTCGCGGACATCGCGAATGGGAACAACGCCTACGCGATCGCGATGGTGGTGCTCGGCGTGATCGGCGTCGTCGGGTTCGCGGTCGCGGCGAGGCTTCCGCGGACGGTCGAGACGCGGACCTGACCACACCGGAGATATGTGGGTCAGGGAGGTCTCGAGCACCCGGCCGGGCGCTACCGCGGGTCGTCGGACTTCCAGGCCCTCGGTCTCCACGCGGTGACGATCTTTCCGACCGCCGTGATCAGGAAGAGCTGGCCGAGGATCATCTCCGAGACCGCGAGAGACTGTCCGGGCTGCCCGGCCGGGACGAGATTCCCGTAGCCGGTCGTGGAGAGCGTCGTGAAGCTGAAGAACAGGTACTGGCTGATCGATCCGTTCCCGTTCGATCCGAAGAACGGAACGGCCTGGAGCGCGCCGGTCGCGTAGTACATGAACGCGAAGGCCATCCCGATCAGGAGGTAGGCACAGATCGCGCCTAGCATGGTCTCCTCGTCGACGGCCTGCCGGAACGCGATGTGGCGGACGATCGAGATCGGAGCGATCGTGTACAGGAGGCAGCTGACCACGAAGACGAAGGTGAGCGGATGCCGCTCCGTTCCGGCGAACAGGCCGATGATGCCGACCACCGCGGCCGCGAGCAGGAGGGTCCCGGCCAGTAGGAGCACGCCACGCTTGGCCTTCGACGTGCGCAACGCGAACCAGACCGTGAGTATCTGAGCGAAGAGCACCACGGAGGGCGCCTCTGCTCCGTGCAGAGACACGGCGAGCGCGTACGAGGCGACGATGAAGATCAGGACGAGTCCGTAGCTGTCCGCTGCCCGCATGTGGGCGACGAACCTTCTCCCGGCGGTGGCGGAGGTCTGCGTCGGGCGTTCGTCGCGCCCCGGGTGGTCGGTAGCGGTGCTCATCGCCCGCAGTCTATGGTGCGCGGTCGTCGTTCCGGCCGGCTCCCGGCCGGGATAGAGTTCGGCGCGTGACCTTCCGAGGCTGGCGCGCAGAGGCTCTCGAGTTCTTCGACGGGCTCGAGGACGAGAACACGAAGGCCTACTGGCAGCGGAACAAGGCGACATACGACAACGACGTCCGCTCTCCGATGGAGGAGCTCCTCGCCGAGCTCGGACCCAAGTGGGGTGAGGGGCGGATCTTCCGTCCGTACCGCGACGTCCGCTTCAGCAAGGACAAGTCGCCGTACAAGACGAGCATCGCGGCGACGATCGGCGACGGCTACGTCTCGCTCTCGAGCTCAGGTCTCGGTGCCGGCGCAGGGATGTGGGAGATGGCGCCGGACCAGCTTCAGCGGTACCGCGAGGCGGTCGACGCGGACCGCACGGGGAGGAAGCTGGAGCAGATCGCCGCCGCGATCCGCAAGGGGGGCGCGGAGCTCGAGGGCCACGGAAAGCTCAAGAACGCGCCGCAGGGGTACCCGAAGGACCACCCTCGGGTCGAGCTCCTCCGCTACAAAGGTGTGGCGGCATGGCAGGAATGGCCCGTCGCCGCATGGCTCGGGACGGCTCGCGCGAAGGAACGCATCGAGAAGTTCTTCGAGCTCTCGAAGCCGCTCACCGCTTGGCTCGGAAGGAACGTCGGTCCTTCGACCTCCGCGAGCTGAGAGTTACCCGCTACGTCCGGCGCCTCGAGCCGCCCCGGATGACCTGCACGACGAGCAGCACGATCACGGCGCCGATGATCGATCCGATGATGCCGCTCGGACGGAGATCGACGCCGTCACCCGCGATCAGGCTCGCGATCAGCCCGCCGACGAAGGAACCGACGACGCCGGCGATCAGGGCCTCCGCCCAGTTCACCGGCTCGTTCCGGTTCACGATCCAGTGTGCGATCCACCCGACGGCCATGCCCCACACGATGATGAAGAGGATCAGCAACGCGAGCTCCTTTTCGAGTTCCGGTGCGGGACCGTCCCGCCGTGCGTCAGCTGGCCGCGTCGGCCTTCGGAAGTCATATCACCTCGGCTGCCTGCCGGCGGCGACCGGACGCCTTTCGGCGGTGAAAGACATCTCGACCTCCGAGTCGGCTACCGGACGCGCACTCGCGCTGGCAGAGGCCATACGATCGGTGCCGAGGAGGGAATCTCGTGACCGGTCTCGCGATCCTGGCGGGTGTCTTCGCGCTCTACGCGTTCTTCGCAGGACGCCTGGAGCGTTGGTGGATCACCGCGCCGATGGTGTTCGTCGTCGCCGGAGCGTTGCTCGGGCCGAGCTCCCTCGACCTGGTCCACATGGGGTTCGGTTCGGAGAGCGTGACGGTCATCGCAGAGCTCACCCTCGCGGTGCTGCTGTTCGCGGATGCTTCGACGGTCGCCCTCCGAGACGTCGAGGCCGATGTGTCGGTTCCGCTCAAGCTCCTCCTCGTCGGCCTTCCGCTCACGATGGTCGCCGGCACCGTGGTAGCGCGCATGGTCTTTCCGTCCGAAGGATGGGCGGCGGCCGCGCTGATCGCGGTCATCCTCGCTCCTACCGACGCCGCTCTCGGAGTGCCGGTGTTCACGGATCGCTCGGTTCCGGTTCGGGTGCGGCGCGCGCTGAACGTGGAGAGCGGTCTGAACGACGGGCTCGCGACCCCGTTCTTGACGCTCTTCCTCGCCCTCGTCGTTGCGGAGCAGGGGACGGGGGCGTCCGACTGGCTGGCCTCCGCTCTCGGAGACGTCGCGCTCGCAGCCGTGGCCGCGTGCGTCGTCGGACTCGGCGGCGGCCGGATCATGCGATGGGCGACCGATCGCGGATGGACGACGGCGACCTCGAGCGACCTCGCGGTCGTCGCGCTGTCGTTCCTCTCCTACTCGCTCGCGGTCGCGATCGGGGGGAACGGCTTCGTCGCGGCCTTCCTCGCCGGGCTTCTGTTCGGCCGGATGACGCGTGACACGCTGGCCGAGGCGATCGACTTCACGGAGCGGACGGGGCTCTTCGCCTCCTTCGTCGTGTGGGTGATCTTCGGCGCGCTCTTCGCTGCGCCGGTGCTGCGAGGATCGCTCGATCCCGCCGCGGTCGCGTACGCCGCGCTCAGCCTGACGGTCATCCGGATGGTTCCGGTCGCCGTCGCGCTCAGCGGGACGGGTTTCCGCCGTGTCACCGTCGCGTTCATGGGTTGGTTCGGGCCTCGCGGGCTCGCGTCGGTCGTGTTCACGTTGATCGCCGTCGAGGCTCTCCGCGATCACGCGCCGGTCGCACACCATCTCCTGGAGGTCGCGACGTGGACGATCCTGCTGTCCGTGTTCGCACACGGGATCTCGGCTCGGCCGCTCGCGTCCGCGTACGGCGATCGGATCTCCCGACGCGCCGGCGCTCCGGAGCTCCTCGCGCATCCCGAACCGAGGGTTCGGCGGTCGTTGTGAACGGCGCTACCGCGCCTGCTTCTGCGACGTGACGTCGGTCATGACGCCCTGCCAGCAGAGCGGCTGGCCGTCGGAGCTCCAGACGATCTCGGCCTCGTCGCGGATCCAGACGACATGGCCGTCCTTGGCGAGCATGCGGTACTCGTCGCGGTACGGCCTGCGCGCACGGTTCGCGTCATGACACGTCGTGACGACCCGTTTCCGGTCATCCGGATGCAGGATCTGGGTCCAGACGTCGCTCCCCATCCACTCTTCCTGGGAGTAGCCGAGGACCTCTTGTACCTGAGGGCTGATCGAGAGCACGTTCCCCTCGTCGATCGTCTCCGTGTAGGTGATGGTCGGGAGGCGCTCGACGAGCGTCTTGTAGAGAGCCTCGGCGTGCTCCGCTCTGGAGAGGGCGGCCTGGAGCTTCCCCGGGTGGTGGGGATCCTGATCACGCTCTGGGAGCTCGGCAGCCTTCAAGAAGGTTCTCCTTCCCAGGAATGGTCGGCAGGAAGGCCGCCCTCATTGAGCTTCCGTGCCTGGAAAGCACCCCATCCGCATAGTTGGGACGGTCCGCCGAGGGGTCCGCTCGACTCCGGTCGACGGAGTTGAGGCACCCGCAGATGGCCACAAGACCGCAGCTAGACTCGCTCTCCGGGAGGGTGGCCGAGCGGACGAAGGCGACGGTCTTGAAAACCGTTAGCGGGGCAACTCGCTCGTGGGTTCGAATCCCACCCCTCCCGCTTCGGGAGCTTCCCGCTTAGTGGATCGCGACGGCGAGGCCGAGAACGACCGCCCGTGGCCGCTCTGGGCGCGTCTCACACAGATGTACCTCGGCCTCGCACTCTACGGCCTTGCGATCGCACTTGAGGTCCGCGCCCGGCTCGGGCTCGATCCGTGGGACGTGTTCCATCAGGGGCTCGCGAAGCTGCTCGGCATCTCGATCGGCACCTGCGTGATCCTCGTCGGCGGCGTCGTGCTGCTCGTATGGATCCCGCTCCACGAACGACCTGGTATCGGCACGATCTCGAACGTCATCGTGATCGGGCTGGGAATCGACGTGGCCCTTCGCTATCTCCCGGTTCCCATCGGCATCCCGCTGCGGATCGCCACGCTCGTCGGCGGCATCGTTCTGTGCGGCATCGCGACGGGCGCGTACATCGGCGCCGGGTTCGGACCGGGACCTCGAGACGGGCTGATGATGGGGATCGCGCGGCGGGGCCACTCGATCCGCGTGAGCCGGACCGTGATCGAGGTCTCCGTGCTCGTCGTGGGCTTCCTTCTCGGTGGACGCGTCGGGCTCGGCACCGTCCTCTTCGCCGTCTCCATCGGTCCGATCGCTCACGTGACGATCCCGTTCTTCCGTCGCACGGCTTCAACGTGAGGTCGGATCGTCGTCGGCGGAGGTGGGCCGAACTCCGCCGTACGTCGCGGACGCGATCTCGCGAGGACTGTTCGCTCCTGACCCACCTGGCCTGCGACGGTGGAGACTCCGAGCCGCCTGACACTCGGTAGGGTCGTCCTGATGTGTCGAGTGTCCTGGTGACGGGGTTGTCGGGAAACGGTAAGTCGTCGACTCTCGCCGAGCTCGGCCGACGCGGTTATCGAGTCATCGACACCGATGATCCGGGGTGGCGAGAGTATCGCGCGTACGCCGAGCCTTCCGACAATCTGCATCGCGGAGAGTGGCTATGGATCGAGGAGAGGATCACCGAGCTGCTCGACTCCGATGATGGTCGCTCGCTCTTCGTCGAAGGCTGCGTGAGGAACCAGTCGAAGTTCTACGGTCGTTTCGACGCGGTCGTTCTGCTCAGCGCCCCTGCGGACGTGATCCTTGACCGAGTGGCGCGCAGAGGGAAGAACAACTGCGGAAAGAGTTCATCGGAACGAGAGATGATCTTGGCCGACCTCGCCGAGATCGAGTCGCTCCTCCGGGAGGGCTGCACGCATGAGCTCGATGCCAGCCGACCGCTCGCCGAGGTCGTCGTCGACCTGAGCGCGATCGCATCAAACGCGTGACGACCTCCTGAGGCCTCCCTCGCCCCAGCGCGTCTTCTGAGAGCAATGCCGGCGGATCGCAAACCGGCCGCCTGCCCGGACCGTAGTACCTGAATCGATCCGTTCCCATCGGAGCGGAACCATGCGCATGCCCCGAAAAGGCGTGTGGGAAAGGGAGGTCCCATGCTGAGAACACGATCGAGGAGGGTCATCCTCGCGACGTCCGTAGCGGCCGCGTTCGCGGTCGGTTCCATGGGGGCGGCGAGCGCCTCGAGCTCGCGCTCCACCAGCGGCAATGCCAACTCGTACCGCGTCCGGTACCTCGTCTCCGACCAGCCCGGAGTTGCGGCGCATCTCGACCCGAACCTCGTCAACGCGTGGGGCCTGGTTGCGGGACCCTCCACCCCGTGGTGGGTTGCCGACAACGGGACGGACGTTTCGACGCTCTACGACGGTCACGGCAACGCGGTTCCGCTCGTCGTCAAGGTCGCGGGTGCTCCGACAGGGACGGTCTTCAATGGCGGTTCCGACTTCGTCGTCCATCACATGGGCGACTCGGGTCCCTCGCTCTTCATGTTCGCGACGGAGAGCGGAACGATCCGAGGCTGGAACCCCAATGTGCCCCCTCCTTCGCCCTCGACGCACTCGTTCGTCGTGGTCAACCGCTCGAGCGAGGACGCGATCTACAAGGGTCTCGCCATCGCCTCAACGGCCGCGGGTGACCGGCTCTACGCGACGGACTTCCACAACGGGCGCGTGGACGTCTTCGACGGAAACTTCCACCAGGTCGACATGTCCGGCGCCTTCGTCGATCCGTCGATCCCCGATGGATACGCTCCGTTCGGGATACAGACCCTCGACGGCAAGATCTTCGTGACCTACGCGAAGCAGGACGCCGACGCCGAGGACGACGCTTCCGGCGCCCACCGCGGATTCGTCGATATGTACAGCCTGAGAGGAAAGCTCCTCGGTCGCGTGGCGAGCCGTGGACCGCTCGACTCTCCGTGGGGTCTCGCGCTCGCTCCGTCCGGCTTCGGGCAGTTCGGCGGCGACCTTCTCGTCGGCAACTTCGGTGACGGAACGATCAACGCCTACCGGTTGGGATCGAACGGCCCGGCCGACCACGAGGGCACCCTCCGGCGGCCGAACGGCCAGATCGTTCGTACCGACGGCCTGTGGGCGCTCTCCTTCGGAAACGGCGGACCGGCCGGAGCGAAGGGCAGGCTGTTCTTCACGGCCGGACCGGATGACGAGAGCCACGGCATCTTCGGAAGGATCAAGGCCACGAACTAGGGCGAGGGTTCTGCGACGCCTCGACCTCAGCCACGATGGTGAGAGGGCGGCATTCGCCGCCCTCTCATCGCTTTCTTCACACCTGCGATCGTGTCGCCGCCGGTCTCATCACCTTCGGAACGACGCCGACGAGAAGGCTCACGATCACGAGGCCGGTGACGAGGTTGATAACCGCGAGGCAGATCTTGCTCGCATCCGTCACGTGATAGCTGAAAGGAAGAACCGTCGCCGCGAGCGTGACGAGAACGCCGAGCCATCCGAAGAACCTCGTCGGAGTCGGAACCAGCAGGACCAGCACCCAGAGCACG
>JBJMLP010000218.1:0-12219 GCA_045805245.1 Actinomycetota bacterium
CGAAGCCCAGGACGCGGGCGGCATCGCGGGTCGCCGCCCGCGGCGTGGACGGAGTCCTCCCGGCGGAGGCCCTCCAACGCGCGGGCGGTGTCGACGATCTCCTTCGCCTCGGGCTCGTTGCCGTAGGCGGAGCGGAACTCCGGCGACTCCTTCAGCGCGATCTCGATCGTCTTCTCACGACCGAGCACGGCGGGCGGATACATCTTGCAGAGCCGGTCCCCCACCGAGGCCGGAAAGCCGAGGACCCGGGCAGCGTCTCGGATGCCCTGTTTCCCCTTGATCGTCTGGAAGGTGATGATCTGCGCCACGTGGTCGGAGCCGTACTTCGCCGCGACGTAACGGATGACCTCGTCGCGCCGACGCTCGTCGAAGTCCATGTCGATGTCCGGCATCTGCTTGCGTTCCGGGTTCAGGAAACGCTCGAAGATGAGGTCGTAGCGAAGCGGGTCGAGGTCGGTGATCCGCAGCGCGTACGACACCACGGAGCCTGCCGCCGATCCTCTGCCCGGACCGACGCGGATGCCGCTCTCCCGCGCGAACCGGATCAGGTCCCAGACGATCAGGAAGTACCCGGCGAACCCCATGCTGCAGATCACGTCGAGCTCGTGGTCGAATCTCGAGCGGATCTCCGGCGTGAGGGTTCCGTAGCGCTCGGCCGCGCCCTCGAGCACGAGCGTGCGCAGGAACGCGTCGCGGTCCATCCCGTCTGGCGGCTGGAACACGGGCAGATGGAGACGGTCCTCCGGCGCCGCCGCGTCTCCGTAGACGAGCGTGAGGTCGCAGGCCTCCGCGATCTCGAGGGTCGCGTCGCACGCCTCCGGGAGTTCGGAGAAGACGCGGCGCATCTCCTCCGCGCTCTTCAGGTAGAACTCCTCGGTCTCGAACCGCAAGCGCCGCATGTCGGTCTGCACCTTCTGCTGCTGGATGCAGAGGAGCACGTCGTGCGGCTTCGCGTCGTTCCGCTCGGTGTAGTGGATGTCGTTCGTGGCGACGAGCGGTACCCCCGTCTTCTTGGAGAGCTCCACGAGCGGCGCGAGGATCTGTCGCTGCTCCGCGAGCCCGTGGTTCTGGAGCTCGAGGTAGAAGTTCCCCGCTCCGAAGATGTCGCGGTAGGTCGCAACGGTCTCGGCCGCGCGGTCGTGCTGTCCGTTCAGCGTGAGCTGGGCGGTCTCGCTCGCCAGACAGCCGGAGAGCCCGATCAGCCCGGCGGAGCGTTCCTGGAGCAGTGCCTTGTCGATCCGAGGCCGGTGATAGAAGCCCTCGAGGTGCGCGTCGGTGACGAGCTTGAGGAGGTTCCGGTAGCCGGTCTCGTCCTTCGCGAGGATCGTGAGGTGCCGGTACTTCTCCTCGCTCTCGCCCGGGGTCCGGTCGAACCGTGACCCGGGCGCGACGTATGCCTCCACGCCGAGGATCGGCTTGACGCCCGTCGCTCGCCCCGCCTCGTAGAACTGGAGCGCACCGAACATCCCGCCGTGGTCGGTGACCGCGATCGCGGGCATCCCGAGCTCCGCGGCCGTCTCGAACAGCGCGGCGATGCGGGAGGCCCCGTCCAGCAGCGAGAACTCGGTATGCGTGTGAAGGTGTACGAAGCTGTCGCCAGCGGTCACCCGCGAAGACTCCCCCAGAACAAGTTGCGTCGACGTGTCGGTGCGACGTGCGCGGTCGGGGAAGGCGTTCCGCTCCGTTCCCAAGCCCCGGGAACGATCCATCCGAACCACCGGGAACGACTTCCTTGCCCCCGCGAGGGACCGAGTCTATCGTGCTGGGGATGAATTACAAGGCTGTTATCTTTCCACAGGTTGTCCCGAGGCTTTCCACAACCGGCGAGGCGGCATGAGGCTCTCCTACTCGAGCATCGACACGTACGAGACGTGTCCGGCCAAGTTCAAGTTCGCCTACGAGGACCGTCTACCGCGGCATCCGTCGCCGGCACTCTCCTTCGGCGACTCGTTGCATCGTGCGCTCCAGTGCTTCCACAACCGGCCGGTGCCCGTTCCGCCCGCGCGAGAGGAGCTGCTGGAGATGCTCGACGCCGTCTGGGTCTCCGACGGCTATCGCGACGCGAGCGAGGAGCGCACCTACCACGATCATGCTCGCCAGGTGCTCTCGCAGTACCACATCGAGAACGCGGAGCAGTACCGGATCCCGGTCGCGCTGGAGTTCCGGTTCACGATCGAGATCGAGGGCGTGCAGGTGAACGGCATGATCGACCGGATGGACCGACTTCCCGGCGGCGGCTACGAGATCATCGACTACAAGACGAACCGAAGGCTGCCGCCGCTCTCCCGGGTGGAGCGTGACCTCCAGCTCTCGATCTATCACCTCGCGGCGAGGGAGGTTTGGGGCATCGATCCGGAGCGGCTGACGCTCTACTACCTCCTTCCCGGACAGCGGATGACGACCTCGCGCACCCCGGAGGACGTCGACGAGCTCCGCGCGCGCATCGCCACGGTTGCGGAGCGGATCGCGGCCGGAAAGTTCGAGCCTCGCGAGAACCCGCTCTGCGATTGGTGCGACTACCAGGCGATGTGTCCGATCTTCCGGCACCGGTTCGAGCGCGAGGACGGAGACCCGGCCCCACGCATGACGGAGCTGGTCGACGAGTGGATCGGCCTCAAGCGGCAGGGCCGGGAAGTCTACCGGCGCCTCGACGAGCTCGTCGCGATGATCAACGCCTTCTGCGAGGAGCACGGCTACCGGCGGTTGTACGGCTCGGAGGGGGCTGCGGTCGACCGGCGGCCGCAGCACGTCACGCAGCCGGACGAGGAGGCGCTCCGTCGCGTCCTCGAGCCGCTCGGGCTCTGGGAGCGCGTGCTCTCCGTCGACACGAAGAAGCTGGGCGATCTCGTGGAGTCGCGCCGCCTGGCGCCGGACGTGGAGGACGCGATCCTCGCCTCGCGCGAGGAGGTGCGCACCCAGTACGCGCTGTACCTGAAGGAGGCAGCGCGCACCCGCGCCTGACCACGCTCCGGCGGATCAGTCCTCCCTCCCGATCCGCCGGAGGGCGCGGCTGAGGTCCTCGGGCAGCGGATCGGAGACGTCGATCTGCTCGCCCGTCCGCGGATGGCGGAACCGGAGGCGCTCCGCGTGGAGGAACGGCCGGGCGAGCCCGATCGCTCTGGGTGGGTCTCCCCCGCCGCCGTACTTCGCGTCGCCGAGGATCGGGTGCCCGACCGCCGAGAGGTGCACGCGGATCTGGTGCGTCCGACCCGTGCGCGGCGTCGCGGCCAGGAGCGTCGCGCGCCGGAACCGTTCCCGCACCTCGAAGCGGGTCTCCGCCTCGCGCCCCGTCGCCGGCTGAACACGGATCCGTGGACCGCTCCGGCCCAGTGGCGCGTCGACGGCGAACCGGTCGTGCTCCACTCGCCCGCGCACGAGCGCCGCGTAGGTCCGTTCCGCTTCGTGCCGGCGGAGGATCGCGCGGAGCGCCTCGTAGGTCTCGTCGTCCTTCGCGACGACGAGGAGGCCCGAGGTCCCCGCGTCGAGGCGGTGCACGATGCCGGGCCGGAGCGGACCTCCGGCCGGAGCGAGGGTCACTCCCATCCCGAGCAGCCGGCTGACGAGCGTCCCCTCGAGCCGCGAGGGGGTCGGATGCGTGATCACGCCGGGCGGCTTCGAGACGACGAGCAGGAACGGGTCTTCGAACTGGACGTCGACCGGCGGTCCCTCCGCCTGGAGCGCGAACGCGGCCTGCCGGTACACGACGCGTTCCCCGCCCTCGAGCCGGAACGACTTCGCGCGCCCGGAGCCGTCGACCAGCAGCCTGCCGTCCGCGATCGCCCGCTGCACCTCCGCGCGCGGCAGGGCCAGGGCCTCCGCAGCGACCCGGTCGAGCCGTCCCGCCTGTGCGACGAAGCTTCGCTCCGGTCCCCGCTCGAGTCCCCGCGTCGCGTCGGAAGGGTCGCTCACGATCGCTGGGATCCGCGCATGCTCGACAGCACGATCACGATCGCGCCGACGACGATGGCGGCGTCCGCAAGATTGAACACCGGCCACACGTGAAGGTCGATGAAGTCGACGACGCGTCCGGAGAAACCGCTCCCTCTTACGATCCGATCGGTGAGGTTCCCGAGCCCGCCACCGAGAACCAGACCCATGCCGATCGCGACCCCCATCCGGTGCACACGGAAAGCGAGGAGCACGATCGCGATCGATACCGCGATCGTCGCGCCGGCGAAGAGCCACGACGCGCTCCCGCCGAGGCCGAAGGCGCCTCCGGAGTTCTGCGTGAAGTTGAGCTGCAGGACGCCAGGGATGACCGCCACGGGCGGACGGCCGGCGAGGCGATCGAGCACGAGCCACTTCGTGATTCGGTCGAGGAGATACGCCCCGGCCGCGACGGCGAAGACGACGGTTGCCAGGCGGGCTCGGCGAGTCACGGCGTGCGCCCGGAGGCTATCGCCGGTTCTGGGCCTGGGCGTCCTTGATGCAGAGCTCCACGTACGGGAGCGCCTTCAGCCGCGCCTTCTCGATCGGCTTGCCGCATCGCACGCAGATGCCGAACGTGCCGTCGTCCAGCCGTTTGAGGGCCGCGTCGATCTTCTGCATCAGGTCGCGGACGTTGTTCTCGATCGAGAGGTCTCGCTCCCGCTCGAAGGTGAAGGTTCCGGCGTCGGCGTACTCCTCGTCGAAGGCGACCTCACCGGAGAGATCCGACTGCGGCGTCGAGAACGAGGATTCCTCGATCGTCGTGAGCTGCTTCTCGAGCTCCGCACGCTCCTCCTGCAGGCGCGTGCGGAACTCCTCCAATTCCTTCTCCGTGAACAGTGCCTTCGTGGCCATAGGGCGAGCAACCTAGCACCGGGGCCAGGGTGCGGCAATGCTCCACCGGAGCGCCGCGAATCGCCTCAGACCTTCTCGACCCGTGGCTCGTCGATCGCGTCGTCGAAGCGCAGCTCGACCGCGAGCACCTCCGACGTGATCCACTCCGCGTGCGGAAGGAGATCCGCGTCGGACGCCGGCAGCGAGAGCACGATCCGGTCGACGAGATGCAGCCCCGCGTCCTTCCGCATCTCGTTGATCTGCCGGATCCGGTCGTACACGCGCCCCTCGCGCCGGAGATCGTCGCCGAGGGAGATGTCCAGCGCGACCGAGACGGGACCCTCGTGCGCGAGGGACCAGCCCTCCATCGAGACCCGCTCCTCCCGGAGGACCTCGTCGTCAGCGAGCCGCTCTCCCGCCACGGAGATCGCTCCGTCCGGGAGCTCCTCGAAGTCTCCTTTCCGGAGCGCCGCCTGCACCTGCGCCATCTTCGGACCGAGCCGAGGTCCGAGGACGCGGAGGTTCGGCTTGACGGTCACCTCGGCGACGGGACCCTCGTCGAACCCGACGGCCTTCACCCGGAGCTCGTCACCGATCTCCTGCGCGTGCGCGCGCGCGAGCGGGGCTCCGCGGACAAACAGCTGCCGGAGCGGCTGGCGGACCTTGAGACCCGATGCCGAGCGCGCCTG
Source organism: Actinomycetota bacterium (assembly GCA_045805245.1). Classification (GTDB taxonomy): domain Bacteria; phylum Actinomycetota; class UBA4738; order UBA4738; family JBJMLN01; genus JBJMLN01. The sequence continues at coordinate 5,451 of JBJMLP010000218.1, forward strand.
CCGTCCGAGCTCCACGACGCGCCGGGTCTGCTCCATCTCGGCGAGCAGGTCCGCGTCGTACGCGCACGTGTCCGGCCACCCGGCGAGGAACACCGAGTCGGGAGCTCCTTCGCACGCGTCGGTCACGAGCCGCTGCCAGAGATGCTCCGCGAGGAACGGCAGGATCGGAGAGACGACCCGCACGCCCTGCACCAGCGAGCGCCAGAGCGCACGGAGCGCGCCGTCGCCCTCGTCGTAGAAGCGCCTCCTCGAGCGACGGATGTACCAGTTCGAGAGGTCGTCGACGAAGGACTCGAAGGCACGGATCGCGTTCGACGATAGTGACGCCTCGTAGCCGGCCGTCGCCTCCTCCACCAGTCGGCACGTGCGGGCGTCGAGCCACCGATCGAGCGCCGGCGCATCCTCCTCCGGTCCGCGGCCGAGGTCCGCATAGTCGGGCGCGAAACCCGCGATGTTCCCGTACGACACCAGGAAGCTCACGGAGTTCCACAGCGTCAGGAGCTTGCGCTTGATCTCCCGACCCGGTCCGTAGCCGAAGAGCAGGTTCTGGTTGGGCGGCTGCGCCGAGTACTGCCAGCGCATCACGTCCGCGCCCATCTTGGCGAACGCGTCCTCCGCCTCGATCATGTTGCCCCAGGATCCGTGCATCTCCTGGCCGTGCTCGTCGAGCATCTTCTCGTAGCAGAGGACCTGGCGGAACGGCGCGCGGCCCGTGAGGGCGACCGCCATGAACAGCTGGGAGTAGAACCAGAGCCGGATCTGCTCGCGCATCTCCGAGACCCAGTCCGCGGGGAACCACTCCTCCCAGTAGGCGTGGTCCGGAAGGTCGGCCCCGGAAAGTCCCCGCGATGCCCCCGTCGCGTAGCCGCCCTTGATCCGCTCCGGGTTGTTCCAGCCCAGCGTGGAGAACGGGACGATGCCGGCATCGAGCCAGACGTCGCCGACCTCGACGATGCGCTCGACCTCCTCGCCGCAGGACTCGCACCGGATCGGAACCCCGTCGATCCAGGGGCGATGGAGCTCCTCGAGCTGATCGATCCCGCGGACGGCTCGCTCTTCGAGCTCGTCACGCGACCCGATCACGTTCAGATGGCCGCACCTGCACGGATAGAACGGCAGCGGAAGCCCGAAGTAGCGCTTGCGGGAGATGTTCCAGTCCCCCATGTTGCGGAGCCAGTCGTCCATGCGCTTGCCCATGTACTCCGGCACCCAGCGGACGGTCGCGTTCGCCTCCAGCAACGTAGAGCGGAGATCGTCGACACCGATGAACCAATCGTCGGACAGCCGGAAGATCAGCGGCGTCTGACAACGCCAGCAGTGCGGGTACCGGTGAACGATCTCCTCGGCGGCATGGATCTTTCCGCGCTCGGTCAGGTAGGCGACGATCTGCTCCGCGGACTCCGCCGTTCCGGCTCCGTGGAGCCAGCCGTAGCCCTCGTAGAACCGCCCCGCCTCGTCGACCGGCGTGAGCACGGGGAGGTCCAGCTCCTTCGAGAGGTCGAAGTCCTCCGCGCCGCATCCCGGGGCGATGTGCACGATGCCGGTTCCCTCGTCGAGCGTGACGTCCTCCCACGGAACGACGCGGTGGGAGACGCCGGCGGTCGCCGGCAGGTCGTCGAAGGGTCCCTCGTACTCGAGGCCGACGAGCTCCGAGCCCGCGACGCTCCGGATCGCGGTCGCGTCGGGGAACCGGGCGCGCGCGACCCATTCTCCGTCGTCGGTGAGGATGTACTCGGCGTCGGGCTTCACCGCGGCCGCAACGTTCGCCGGAAGTGTCCACGGCGTGGTCGTCCACACCACGAGCGACTCGCCGGGACGGGCGAGGAGCGGCAGCCGTACGGACACGGCGGGGTCGCTCTTGTCGCGGTAGACATCGCTCTGGGAGAGCTCGTGCTGCGAGATCGAGGTCCCGCAGCGCGGACACCATTCCGTCGCGCGGTGACCGAGGTAAAGCCATCCCCGGTCGTGCATCACCTTCAGGAAGCGCCAGATGTACTCGATGTTGGTGTCGGAGAATGTGAAGTAGTCGTTGCCCCAGTCCATCCATTGGCCGAGCCGCTTGGATCCGCGTGTCAGCTCGCCGGCGGACCAGATCACCTTCTCGCGGCACCGCTTCGCGAACTCGGCGAGCCCGTAGGACTCGATCTCCTTCTTCGAGTTGAAACCGAGCTCGCGCTCCACGCCGACCTCGATCCAGAGACCCTGGCAGTCGAAGCCGTTCTGATAGCGCTGGTGGAAACCTCGGAGGGCCTTGTAGCGCTGGAAGACGTCCTTGAGCGTCCTGCCCCAGGCGGTGTGGACGGCGAGCGTCTTGTTCGCCGTGACGGGGCCGTCGATGAAGCTCCAGATCGGGCCGTCAGCGTTCCGCTCGCGGAGACGCTCGAAGGTGCGCATCCGCTCCCAGCGGTCGAGGATCTCCAGCTCGAGCGTGGGATGGTCGGGCTTGTCGGGGAGGGGCGCGAACGCGTTCGCCATGGAGGGTGATTCTAAGAGAGGGCGAATGCCGGTCCCGTTCCTCCGGGAACGCGCGGCGAGGTTCGAGCCCTACTCGTCTCCCCAGAAGAGCTCGCGCAGGGAGAGCTCTTCCTCGCGATTCTGGGTCTGGTCGCCGCGGTGCTCCGGTCCTTGGGAAGCACCGGCCGGAGCGGCAGCGCGTTCGGGAGCAGGTGCGCTTCCCTCGGGGATTCGGATCGCGGCCGGCTGCTTCGCGGGTGCCGGCGACGAGGACGCCTGCGCGGGTCGAGACGGCGCGGGCTGTGCCTTCTGCGTCTCCGACGTAGGCTGCGCTGCCCTCGCTTGCGGAGCCGAAGCCGGCGCGGGCGCCTCTTCCCCGGCATCGATCTTCACGACGGGCTGCGTCGGCGGAGCGGTGGTGCGGGGTGGATTCTGCGGTGCCGGGGGCTCCGCCGGCCGCGACGCGCGGGAAGCGGGTGCGGCCGCCGGCGCGGGAGCCGCGGGCTTCGGAGCCTGAGCGGACGCCTCGGCCTTCGGAGCGGGCTGCGGCGACGGAGCGGATCCTGCTGCCGGCTTCGACTCGGCGGCCTTGGCGTTGAACGCCATCGACTTCACCGATTCGGCGTGGCCCTGCACCAGGCGCCCGAGGCTCTGAAGGAAGTCACGCTCCTTGTTGAGGAAGGACGCAACGGCGGCCGCTTCGGCAGCGTCGGAAGGGGCCGCGGCGGGCGAGGCCGGAGAGGCGTTGCGCACGATCTCCGCGGCCTCGTGCCGAGCTCTCGAGATGATCGCGTCCGCCTCGCGCTTCGCGTCGGCGACGGAGGTGTCGGAGGGCGTCGCCGTCGCAACTGGACCCGACGGGTCTCGCAGGCGCTTGTTCTCCTCCAGGACCGCACCCCAGTCCTCGGTCAGGCGGTCCAGCAGCTCGTCGACCTCGCGCTCGTTGTAGCCGCGCATCGAGAGTCGGAACTCCGCCTGCTGGATGTCGGCAGGCGTCAGCCGCTGCCTGGACGCCGCTGTCGGATCCGGAGTCAGGACGGCCTCGTCCTCGGTCTTCTTCCTTCTCATGGCTCCCCCTAGAAAAAGACGCCACAGCCTATCGCAGTTTGGATCACGGACAGCAGGACGAAGACGATGATCGGGGAGAGGTCGAGGGCCATCGCTCCGGCGTTGATCGGCGGCACGAGGTTCCGGATCGGACGGAGAACCGGATCCGTGACGTCAACGATGAAGTCGAGCACCGGACGCAGAGGACTTCCGTAGCGAGGCGGCGGGAACCACGTCGCGAGGATGCGGATGAACAGGATCAGCCGGTAGATCGACAGCGCGTAGCAGACGGCGATCACGCGCTCGCTCCGGGATCGATCCGGTTCGTTCGGAAGGCGATCAGAACTGGTTGTAGAAGCCGCCGCCCGCGATGCGCTCCCGCTCCTCCGCGGACACTTCCATGTCCTGAGGCGTCAGCAGATACACGCGGTTGGCGACCATCTCGATCTTGCCGTCGAGGCCGTACACGAGGCCGGAGGCGAAGTCGACGAGCCGCCGCGCGACCGCGTCGTCGGTCCCCTGAAGGTTCATGATCACCGGGATCCCGTTCTTGAACCGGTCGGCGATCTCGCGGGCCTCGTTGAACCGCTTCGGCTCGGACTTGTGGATCGAGGAACCGGACGGCCGGGGCGTCGGGATCGTTCGGACGATGCCCTCCATCCTCGGCTCCGTCGGCGCCATCTCCGGGGCCGGCTCGGCCCGCGCGATCCGGCGGACGGGAGCGGGCTCGCCGCGTCCCTCGACCGAGACCTCATCCAGCTCGTCGTAATCCTCGTCCTCGACCAAGCCGAGGTAGGTCAATGTCTTCTTCCACACGCCTGGCATCGCTCCTCCCTACATCGGGTGCGGCCGCGCACCGAATAGGGCCGTTCCGACCCGCACCATCGTAGCGCCTTCCTCTACCGCAGCCCGGAAGTCAAGGGACATTCCCATGGAGAGTTCGCGCAGGCCAGGATGGGTGTCGATGAGCCCGTCCCGGAGATCGCGCAACCGCGCGAAGTAGGGACGGGTGTCCTCCGGCTCCTCCGGGATCGGAGGAAGCGTCATCAGGCCCGTGAGCTCGAGGCCGGGGAGCTCCTCCACCTCCTCGGCGAGCGAGGGAAGCTCCTCCGGCGTCGCGCCGTTGCGGGAGCCGGTGAAGTCGACCTGGATCAGCGACGGGATGCGCTCGCCGGCGGCCTCGGCCCGGCGGGACAGGCGCTCGGTCCCCCGCCCGGGAGCGAGCGTGTGCACCACGTCGGACTCGTCCGCGACGAGGTGGGCGGTGTGGCTCTGGAGCGAGCCCACGTAATGCCACGTGACGCCCTCCAGCCGCTGGCGTTTCTCGGCGAGCTCCTTCACGTAGTTCTCGCCGACGTCGCCGACGCCCGCCTCCACCACCCAGGAGATCGTCTCCGCCGGCACCGTCTTTCCGATCGCGACCAACCGCACCTCGCTCGCGTCGCGACCCGAAGTTCTCGCCGATTCCGCGATGCCGTCTCGGATCGCCTCCAGGTTGCGGAAGACGCTCTCCCGATCGACGCTCACGGGCTCGCCTTCCTCGCGCCCTTCGCGCGCGAGGACGGACGGCGCATGACGACCGCCACCTGCCGGCCGGTGACGCCGTCGCGGCGATGTGAGAAGAACCGATCCGGCTCGCACGCCGTGCAGAGCCCCGTGTCCTCGACCTTCGTCACTCCCGCGGCGCGAAGCACGCGTTTCGCCGTTCCCGGAAGGTCGAGGAAGAGCTTTCCGTCGCGCGTCTCGGTGACGGCCGCGGCGCTCGAGCCCGCCGAGACGGCGAGCGCGACGTCCTCCCCCACCTCGTAATGGTCCGGGCCGATCGTCGGCCCGATCGCGGCTCGAACGCTCTTCGGATCGTCGAAGAGGCTCGCGGCCGCCTCGACGATGCCTGCGGCGAAGCCCCTCCATCCGGCGTGGACGATCGTGAGGAGCGGCTCCTCCGAGGAGGCGAGGACGAGGGGCATGCAGTCCGCCGTCTGGATCGCGAGCGGCAGTCGCTCGCTCGCCGTCGCCATCCCGTCGGCGCGGCCGACGGGGGGCGACCCCGGCTGGAATCCGGCGCCCGCGCGCTTGGCGCCGACGCGGACGATCTTCGCGCCGTGGATCTGCTCCACGAGAGCGTAGGGAGGGATGTCGAGCTCCGCGCATACGCGCCGACGGTTCTCCATCACGGCGGCCTGATCGTCCGCCACCGAGAGGGAGACGTCCAAAGTGTCGTACGGCGGAGCGCTCGCACCGCCCGTCCGCTCCAGGAAGGCCGCGAGGACTCCCAGACCCTCGAGCGGCTCGCTCACGAGCGCGCGGACCTCTCCTCCGAGCTCTCGTCGTTCGAACGCCACGTGCGCTCCTCACAAAGAAAAGAGGGCGGGGAGGCCGCGAGAGGCGGGGGAAGGGCGCCTCTTCGCTTTTCCTCCCCGCCCCCACGACCGCCGGGCCGCGCGGGGCGGTCGAGCTTCAGCTCTTCAGGAAGTCGGGGATGTCGAGATCCTCCTCGTCCGAGAAGAGCGCGGAATCTGCGGAGGCCGGCCGGAAGATGACCTCTTCCTCGTCCTCCTCGAGCGCGGTGAGAGCGACGGCCGGTTCCTCCTCCACCGCGGGGATGAGCGGCTCCTCGGGCTCGACCTCGAGCAGGCGCGTGATGCGACCCTCCGAGATCTGGGGAAGCTTGTCGAAGCCCGCGGCGATGACGGTGACCCGGACCTCCTGTCCGAGCGCATCGTCGACGACCGCTCCGAAGATGATGTTCGCCTCCGAGTGCGCGACGCGGGTGATCAGGTCCGCGGCGCGGTTCACCTCGTGCAGCGTCAGATCCGTCGGTCCCGCGATCGAGAGGAGCACACCCTTCGCCCCTTCGATCGAGGACTCCAGCAGCGGCGAGGAGATCGCGGCCTTCGCTGCCTCCTCCGCGCGGTCCTCTCCCTCGCCGAGACCGATGCCCATCAGCGCGGAGCCGGCGCCCGTCATCACCGTCTTGACGTCGGCGAAGTCGAGGTTGATGAGTCCCGGCGTCGTGATGAGCGAGGTGATCCCGTCCACTCCTTGATAGAGGACCTGATCCGCCATGCGGAAGGCCTCCACCATCGGCGTGTTCGGATCGGAGACCTGGAGCAGCCGGTCGTTCGGGATCACGATGAGCGTGTCGCACTCATTGCGCAGCTCGTCGATGCCCGACTCGGCCTGGACCGCCCGGCGCTTTCCCTCGAAGGAGAACGGACGGGTGACCACGCCGATGGTCAGGGCGCCGAGCTTCCGCGCGATGGAGGCG
>JBJMLP010000219.1:0-12657 GCA_045805245.1 Actinomycetota bacterium
CCCGACGGCCTTCGCGGCGAGGTCGCGCGCTCGTTCCTCCGAGGCAAGGACGACGACGACGCAGCCGTCGGCGGGCTCCGCGACGTCGAGCTTGCGAAGGGGCCAATAGAGTGGTGTCTTGTCTGCAGCCCCGTTCGCGGGATAGGCGGCCCGCGGGTTGGATCGCGCGGCCTCCCGGTTCCTCCGCGCGACGTCGGCGCACGCCTCCTCGGTCGCGCCGGAAACCTCGAGGAATCGGTTCATCTCCAGCCCCGCGACGGCCAGCGTGGAGACGCCGAGCGGCCGGTTCAGCACGGGATCCATCGCGAACGCCTCGATCGAACCGAGCGAGCGCACATTCGAGGCCTTGCTGTGCGCCTCCACGGCGACCACCTCCGCGACGCCGCTCCGGATCAGCATCGACGCCGTGGCGACGCCGAACAGGCCGTCGCCCGCAACGGTCTGCACGGGACGCTGGACGGCCCCGAGCTGATCTGGGACGTACTCGTCGAAGATCGACGTTCCCTCGAGGAAATCCTCCGAGCAGGCGACGAAGGAGTCGACGTCCTTGCGAGGATCCACGCCGGCGTCCTCGTACGCGGCTCGCGCGGCCGCGAACATCATCTCCTTATAGGAGAGGTCCGGCGTCTGCCGCGCGAAGCCAACGGAGCCGATGCCGACGATCGAGACCCCCGAAGCCATCGGGAGGGTTCTACCAGGGTGACCGGCGAGCGACGAGCTATCCGCCGCCGCCGCCGAGGATCCGCGCCTTCTGCTCCTGGAACTCCTGCTCGGTGAGGACCCCGCGGTCGCGGAGATCCGCGAGCCGCTGAAGCTCGGTGGTCATCGAGGGCGCTCCCGGCGCAGGTCGCAGGCCGCCGGCGTTCTGCTGCCGGTTCCTCTCCCCCAGCTCGTAGATCGTCTTCTGCACGAACTCCGGGTTGCGGATGTTGGAGAAGACCTCCTGTCCGCGCGTCCCCGCCGACTCGATCACCAGGTCGCCCGCGCCGACCATGCGTTCGATCACCCGTTGGTCGAACCGCACGTCGTTGATCGCCTCGAGCGGGATCTCCATCGAGCTCTTGGAGACGAGTCCTTCGCGATGGATCAGGCGATCGGAGGTCACGACGAAATGAGAAGTGGCCCAATCGATGAACCCACGCGCGGGGAACCAGAGCAGCACGAGGACCGCGGCGGCCGTGACGACCCAGGAGAGCACGCCGTCCGTCTGCCCGAGAAGGAAGACCCACACGATGAGGACGAGCACCGTGATGATCGACGGCACGACGATCGTGATCCAGTGCGGCCGCAGGTCGAGGATCAGCTCCTCGTTGTCGGACAGCAGCCGCCGCGGGAACGCCATCGCGCGGACGCTATCAGTGGCCGCACGCGTGAGCCAGGACCTCAGCTCTCCAGGTGGGCGACCTCGCCGAAGCCGACGACCTCCACCCCGGCCGCGGTCGCGACGAGGAGCCCTCCGCGGTCGTCGATGCCGACGGCGCCTCCCTCGACGACGGTGCCGGAGACCGTCTGTGCCCGGACCCGCCTGCCGACGGTGACGGAGCGATCGCGATGGAGACGGACGACCTCGCCGGCGAACCCGGGCTCCGAAGGACGGTACGCGGCCCGAAACGAGCGGAGGAACGCTCCGAGGAGCTCCGCCGGGTCGGCGCCCTCGAGGCCGGTGGCGCCGGAGATGCCGACGGGGGGCGGCGCGAGGTTCACCCCCACGCCGAGGACCAGATGGTCGATCCGCCCGCCGGCGAGACTCGCCTCCGCGAGGATCCCGGCGAGCTTGCGGTCACGGACAAGGACGTCGTTCGGCCACTTGCACCCCGCTTCCACGGCCGCGACCGCGCGACATGCCTCCGCGAGCGCGGCGCCGGCGAGGAGCGACAGCAACCCCGCGAGCGCGGGAGCGAGGTCGGGACGCAGCACGATCGAGAAGAGGAGCGACATGCCAGCGTCGTCGAGCCACGTCCGGCCGAGCCTGCCTCTCCCGGCCGTCTGATGCGCGGCCGCGAGGATCGTCCATTCCGGAGCGCCGTCTCGTGCCATCGCGAGCGCCTGTGCGTTCGTGGAGTCGGTGACCTCCTCGAAGCGGAACGGAGCGGAGATGCCTACGGCCGACACCGCCTCGGAGAGGCGGCCGCGCTCGGGGCGTCCAATGTCCTCCTTCACGAGGGGAGGATATGGCCCTCCCCCGGATGGCCGTATGGAACCGGCCCGGCTGGACGATTGAATCGCCTCAAGGCCGCCTCTAGGGTCCGCCTGAGTTCGATCTCGACCGCCCTGGAAGCTGGAGGTCGGAAAGCGTGCACTTCCCCGCTCGGCCGTTCCGTTCCGCGCTGGCCGTCGTCGTGCTGCTGCCCCTCGCAGCGGCGATCTCCGCCGAGGCCCAACCTCCCTCCACGGTGCGACCCGAGGCGAGTGCCGTGGCATGGGCGAGCACCTCGAACCTCGTCCGTCCGGCCCCCGCTTCGGAGCGGATCACGTTCTCGGTCTTCCTGGGCCTCCGCGACGCGGCCGCGGCGGAACGCCTCGCCTACGCGGTGTCGGATCCGGCGGATCCTGCCTATCGTCGTTTCCTCTCACCGGAGCGGTTCCGCGAGCGGTTCTCCCCGCCGGTGACGGCGGTCGATGCGGTGGAGTCCTGGCTCCGGTCGAACGGTTTCTCCGTCGGCGCCGTTCCGGAGAACAGGACCTTCGTCGAGGCATCGGGAACGGTGGCACAGGCCGAGCGCGCCTTCGGCGTCGCACTGAACGAGTACCGCGTCGGGCGATCGGTCCTGCGCGCTCCGGCCGGCGCCGCCGAGATCCCCGCCCCGCTCGCGTCGCAGGTCTTCGGCGTGGAACTGGAACAGGGCGTCCGCCGACCCGCGTTCGATCCGTCGGCCGCGCCGCCGGTCGCCGCGCAGGTCGGCCGTCCATGCTCCACGTACTGGGCGGAGAAGCGCGCCCGGAACCAACCGAAGGCGTACCGCCGGGTGGTGCCCTTCGCTCCGTGCGGCTACACGCCGCGGCAGATGCAGGGGGCCTACGACGTCTCCGGCCCGATCGCGAACGGGAACGACGGGGAGAACGCGACGATCGCGATCATGGACGCCTTTCATTCGCCGACCGCGGCGAAGGACCTCCGGATCTACTCGCGACGGAACGGGCTTGCGAAACCCTCCTATACGGAGCTCCTGCAGCGTTGCCCGTGCCGCGGTGCCCGCTGGGAGAAGCAGCTCTGGTCGCAGGAGCAATCACTCGACCTGGACGCCGCGCACGCGATGGCGCCCGGAGCGCATCTCCTCTACGTGGGAACTCGGACCTCCGGCGACGCGAACTTCCTTCGGATGACGAACCGCATCGTCGACGAGGACCTCGCGGACGTGATCAGCAACTCGAGCAACGACCTCGGAGAGGACATCAACCCTTCGCTGCTGCGCGCCCAGCATCAGGTCTACGTGCAGGCTGCCGCCGAGGGCATCTCCGTTCTGAACTCCTCCTTCGACTACGGCGACGACCTCGAGTTCTTCGGCTTCCGCGCGGTCAACTGGCCGGCGAGCGATCCACTCGTGACGGCCGTCGGCGGAACGAGCCTCGCGATCGGGCCGGAGCGGAACTACCGGTTCGAGACGGGCTGGGGAACCGCGAAGTCGACGCTCGTTCACGACGGATGGACGCCCCCGCCTCCCGGGAACTTCTTCGGCGGCAGCGGAGGCGGCACGAGCCGGATCTACGACGAACCCGCGTATCAGCGTGGAGTCGTTCCACGCGCGCTCTCGCACGAACGCGGTGGCGCGAACCGCGTCGTTCCGGACGTCGCCCTCGACGGAGATCCGAGCACCGGCTTCCGGTTCGGACAGACGGTCACGTTCCCGAACGGCGACGTGCGCTACGCGGAATATCGCTTCGGCGGCACCAGCCTCTCCACACCGCTCTTCGCCGGCGTCGAGGCGCTCGCGATCCAGAAGGCAGGAGGGCGGCTCGGTCTACTGAACCCGGCGCTCTACCGGCTCGCCGGAACCCGCGCCCTCCGCGACGTGGTGGATCCGCCCCGAACGGTCGCCGTCGTCCGTACGGACTTCAACAACGGGCTCGACGCGCGTCGCGGCAGGACGTATTCCCTGCGGACCATGAACCAGACCGGCACGCTGGATACGACCCGTGGGTACGACAACGTCACGGGCCTCGGATCTCCGCGAGGACGAGTGCTCATCGACGATCTCGCCGGCTGACGGCAAGCTGCGGACGCAGAGCGAGCGGCGTCGCCCGAACGGGCGTCGCCGGAGAACCCTCCATCGGGACGATTGACCCTCGCGCGGACCCCCGTTACCTTCGATCCACAGCCAGATCTCGAGGGGGTCCGCATCGTGAGCATCCGCACCGCTCGAACGTTCGTCGCCGTCACCGCGCTCCTTGCGCTCGTCACGGGTCTCACCGTCGCGGCACAGGCATCCGGCCGCGTCCGCCTTGCGGACAGCGGCGTGCGGTGGGCTACCTCCTCGAACCTCGTCGGCCGGGCCGGGAGCGCGGGATCGGTGCGGTTCCAGGTCTACCTGGGCCTCCGGGACGAGGCCGCAGCCGAGCGCCTCGCCTCTCAGGTTTCCGATCCGCAGAGCCGGTCGTACGGGCATTTCCTGAGCCCGTCGCGGTTCCGCGCTCGGTTCTCCCCGTCGGCCGACGCCGTCGCGCGCGTGCGGTCCTGGCTCTCTTCCGAAGGGTTCACCGTCTCATCGGTTCCTGAGAACCGCACGTCCGTCGAGGCATCGGGAACGGTCGCGCAGGCTGAGCGCGCCTTCAGCGTGGAACTGAACGAGTACCGGGTCGGCGACGCCGTCCTCCGCGGAACGAACACCGCTCCGGCGATCCCCGAGGACCTGGGCGGCGTCGTCGACGGCATCGGAGGGCTGAACGAGAGCGTCCGCCAGACGGCCTCGGGAGCCGAGGCGCGGCCCGCACCGCCCTCGATCGCGGCGCACCCCTGTTCCAACTTCTGGGGTGAGGAGACCGCGCAGAACAAGCCCAAGGCGTACGGCCACACGCTGCCGTTCGCGCCGTGCGGTTACAGCCCTCGCCAGATGCAGGGGGCGTACGGCGTCGAGAACCCGATCGCGAACGGCAACGACGGCGGCGGGACCACCGTCGCGATCCTCGACGCGTTCCGCTCGCCGACCCTGTTGCAGGACCTGCGCACCTACTCGAGCCGGAACGGTCTCCCGAGTCCGAGCTACTCGGAGATCCTGCAGTCGTGCCCGTGCCCGGGCACCCGCGCGGACAAGCAGGGTTGGTACGGAGAGCAGACGCTCGACGTCGAGGCGGTCCACTCCATGGCGCCGGGCGCGCACATCCTCTACGTCGGGACCCGCTCGACGAACGACATCGACTTCATCCGCATGACCACGCGGATCGTCGATGACGGCCGCGCGGACGTGATCAGCAACTCGACGGGCGATCTCGGCGAAACGATCCCCCAGTCGGAGATCCGCGCGCAGCACGAGAGCTTCGTCCAGGCCGCAGCCGAGGGGATGTCGGTCCTGTTCTCCTCCGGCGACAGTGGAGACGAGGTGGAGGCACTCGGCTACCGCTCCGTCGACTGGCCGGAGAGCGACCCCCTGGTCACCTCCGTCGGCGGCACGAGCCTCGGCGTCGGACCGCTCCGCAACTACCTGTTCGAGACGGGCTGGGGAACGAGGACCTCCACGCTCGTGCACCACGACTGGTCTCCACAGCCGCCCGGCGACTTCCTGTATGGCGGCGGAGGCGGCACGAGCCGGATCTTCGACGAGCCCGCGTATCAGCGAGGCGTCGTTCCGCGCGGCTACGCGCACGCCTGGGGCGGCTCGAACCGCGTCGTGCCCGACATCGCCGCGGACGGCGACCCGAGCACCGGCTTCCTCTTCGGGGAGCGCTACACGTACCCGAGCGGAGCCGTGAAGTACGCGGAGTCCCGGATCGGTGGGACGAGCCTCTCCTGCCCGCTGATGGCGGGGGTCACGGCGCTGGCCGTGCAGAAGGGGCACGACCGCCTCGGACTGCTGAACCCGGCGCTGTATCAACACGTCCGGAGCTCGGCGTTCCACGACATCGTGGATCCGCCGCGCACGATCGCGCTCGTCCGAACCAACTACGTGAACGGATACAGCCCGGCCGCCGGCCGTTACTACCAGCTGCGCACGTTGAACCAGACCGGAACGATCCAGACGCGGCAGGGCTACGACAACGTGACCGGCCTCGGATCGCCGCGCGGCCAGCAGCTCATCAACGCGCTGACCGGCTAGGCTTCCGCCCCGAGTGCGGAAACCTCGGGTCCTGATCGCGAACAGAGGCGAGATCGCCGTCCGGATCATCCGGACGCTGCGAGAGCTCGACTTCACGTCGGTCGCGGTGTACTCCGACGCGGACCGCGACGCGCTCCACGTGGAGATGGCCGACGCCGCGTACCGGATCGGGCCCGCGCTCGCGACCGAGTCCTATCTGTCGATCGGTGCCGTGGTGGAGGCAGCGCGACGCGCCCGAGCGACCTCGGTTCATCCCGGATACGGGTTCCTCTCCGAGAGCAGCCAATTCGCGCAGGCAGTCGTCGACGCGGACCTGACGTTCGTCGGGCCCCCCGCGTCCGCGGTCGAGCTGATGGGAGACAAGGCCGCCGCGCGACGGGCCGCGGAGGCGGCGGGCGTTCCTATCGTCCCGGGCACGACCGAGCCCGTCTCGACCTCCGAAGCGGCCGGACTCGCGGAGGAGATCGGCTATCCCGTCGCGGTGAAAGCGGCCTTCGGCGGCGGCGGCCGTGGCATGCACGTCGTCCGCCAGGCGAAGGGACTGCAGAGCGCCCTCGAGCGCGCCGAACGAGAGGCGCGCGCGTACTTCGGCCGCCCGGAAGTCTTCCTGGAGCGCTACATCGAGAACGCCCACCATGTGGAGGCGCAGATCCTCGCGGACGAACGCGGCAACGTGTGGTTCCTCGGCGAGCGAGACTGCTCGGTGCAGCGGCGCCACCAGAAGCTGATCGAGGAGACTCCCTCCCCCATCGTCGACGACGAGACCCGCACGCGGATCGGCGACGCGGCGATCGCCCTGGCGAAGGCGGCCGGTTACACCAACGCCGGCACCGTGGAGTTCGTGATGGGCGAGGACGGGAACTTCTACTTCCTGGAGATGAACACGCGCCTCCAGGTGGAGCACACGGTGACGGAGATGGCGACGGGACTCGATCTCGTCGCGCTCCAGATGCGGATCGCGCTCGGCGAGGACGTCGACGTCGACGCCGAGCCGCGCGGAGCGTCGATCCAGTGCCGCATCAACGCGGAGGATCCGACGCGAAACTTCCTGCCGGGGCCCGGGCGCGTCACCGGATACGTCGAGCCGGCGGGACCCTTCGTACGCGTCGACTCCGGCATCCGGCTCGGCAAGGAGATCCCGGGCGACTACGACTCGATGTTCGCCAAGCTCGTCGTCTGGGGCTCCGACCGCGAGGAGGCGCGCGCGCGCATGCTCCGCGCGCTCGGCGAATACCGCGTCGAAGGAGTGCCGACGACGATCCCCCTGCATCGGTGGACGCTCCAGACCAAGGAGTTCCGCGAGGGCTCGCACACCACGACGTGGATCGAGCGGGCGCTCCGCGACGCCGACCTGGAGCCGACGCCGGAGCAGGTGCCCGTGCCGGCGCCCGGACAGCGCGAGCCGTCGGAGCTCCTCCTCGAGGTCGACGGCCGCCGCATCCGCGTGCGGATCCATGACGAGCGAACGGAGCTCGCGCCGCGGCCTCCTTCACCCCACGGTGGAGCGTCGGGCGAGCACGTCCACGGCGTCGTCGCCGCGCCGATGCAGGGCAAGATCGTTCGCGTCACGGTCGAGGAGGGACAGCGCATCGAGGCCGGCGACGTCGTGTGCATCCTGGAGGCGATGAAGATGGAGAACCACATCCTGTCGCCCCGGCAGGGCATCGTGACCGAGCTTCCGATCCAGGTGAACCAGGCCGTCGTGACGGGTCAGACCCTCGCCGTCATCGACTGAATCACGCCCTCGAGCTGCGAGACCTGCGCCCGCTCCTCGCCAGAGGCGTCTCCGGCCTCCTCGTCGGGCGGCGCCGACGGAAGCGCGAGACAGAACACCGATCCGTGCGCATCCGAACGGTCGAGCCACAGGCGCGCCCCGAGGGAATCGGCCATCTTCGAGCAGATGTACAACCCGAGGCCGGTCCCGCCGACGCGTCTCGTGCTCGACTGGTCGACCTGGTAGAAGCGCTCGAAGACGCGGTCGCGCGAGTCGTCCGGGATGCCGCCACCTTCGTCCTCCACCGAGAGCACCCGGCCGTCGACGGTGAGGGTCTCCCGGATCGTGATGCGGCTGTCCGGCGGCGAGTACTTGATCGCGTTCTCCACGAGGTTGGAGAGGATCTGCCGCACCTTCGCCTCGTCGGTCTCGATCGGCGGCGTGATTTCCTCGAAGCGCAGGTCGAAGACCTGGCCGTTCGCGGTCAACCGCAGCTCGTCCACGATCTGGCGCGCAACCGCACGGAGCGAGAACGTCGTCACGGTGAGCGGCTCGACGTGGGTCTCCAACCGGGAGACGACGAGGAGCTGTTCGATGAGCCGGCGCAGCCGCTCGCTCTGACGGTCGGCGGCCTCCAGGAACGATCGCTGCTGATCGAGGTCCAGGTCGCCGGCGAGTTGCAGCAGCGTCTTCACGTATCCCTGGATCGACGTCAACGGCGTGCGGAGCTCGTGCGAGACGACGGCGACGAAGTCGTCCTTCAGCCGGTTCGCCTGCTTCAGATCCTCGAGCGACTCCTCGAGCTGCGCGACGAGGCCGGTGTTCCTGAGCGAGACGGTCGCCCCCCAATACACCGCAGCGACCGGCACGACGATCAGCGGCACCAGGTACGGGCTCCGATCGGCCGTGATGACGAGGATCGGCGCCAGCGCGACCAAGGCGGCCGCCGTCCAGATCTGGAAGAAGAAGTCGCTCCGCAGGTAGTGGATCAGCGACTCCCGATGCGGCAGACCGACGGCGACCCAGACCAAGGCCTCGTTGACGAGATAGAACGCGAAGCCCGCGGCGGCGATGGCCGGAAGGTGCGCGACGGAGACATGGTTCGGCGAGCCGAACAGCGCGTAGACGGCTCCGGCGGCGCCGAGGGCAAGCATGTACTGCGAGACGTTGTAGAGGGTCTTCCAGACGGACTTGTGCTGGCGAAGGTCGCCGATCACGGAGGCGAGCGCGAGCGCGATGCACGCGGGTGCCGTTCCGTACAGGATCAGGAGGGCGAAGGCGAACGTCGTGGAGGTGGTGATCTCCTGCGGCTCGGGTTCGCCGCGGCGGGGCGCCTTGATCGGGAAGCACTCCCCGAGGACGAGCAGGACGGCGAACAGCCAGTAGACGACGCCGGCGGTGGCGAGCGTTTCCATGCTCGCGACGAAACTGACGCAGAAAACGGCGAGGCCCGCGACCGCGATCAGGATCACGAGCGGTCGCGCGATGCCGAGCTCCGCGAGTTGGGGCTGCGGATCCGGCGTGGCGGTGGAGCTCTCCGCGGGATCGCGGTGAGGTGGGCCCATCGGTGCGGCGGAGAGCTCCATGTTAGTGGCCTCCTCCGCCGCTACCAGCCGGAACCTTCTTGCCCGCCTCGAGGAGGAACGCCAGCACGGCGATCGTCCCTGCCGAGTAGAGGATCCGGGTTGCACGGGTCTTCAACAGTTTCACGCGTCACCTCCTTCCGGTCTGTCGGGCGCCGCTTCGGCGCCAGCTCTTAACGTCGGTTCGCAGGCACGGCGCCTTGATGATCGGGCGCCCGTTTCTTCCAGGGTCAACGGTACGGACCGGGGGGAGCCGCCGCATCTGTCGGAGGACTCAACTCGTGCTGTAGCTCGGGGGAGTTCGACTAGTCAGGAGATGTCTAGGCCGAAGGTCTCGAGTCGTTCGTCGGGGTCTGGACACGGACCTTCAGGTCCGGGCACAGCGGCGCCGATACCGAGCGTGGAGCGAGCCTCGACCGAGCTCGTCGTCGGATGCTGCTGCTGATCCTGGTCCTGGTGAGCGTCGCCCTCGTGCCGGTCTTCGGAGGGCATCCGAAATCCCTCGCGGATATCCGTCTCGGAAGCATCGGGTTGCTCCTCGCGGCGGTCGGCCTGCAGGCGGCGCTCGTCCTGTTCCCGGGCGGCGCGAACGCCCTCCGGATCGGGACCTACATCGGCTCCTACGTGCTCGCGGCGGGATTCCTCGTTCGGAACTCCAAGGTGCCGGGCCTCTGGCTGATCGCGCTGGGCGCCGCCCTGAACTTCAGCGCGATCGTCGCGAACGGCGGCGTGATGCCGGCGGCGCCGTACGCGATGTCGGTGGCGGGCCTGCCGCTGCACCTCGCGGTGTATTCGAACTCGATCCCGCTCCAGTCGCCGCAGCTGGCACTGTTGGGCGACATCTTCGCGATCCCGGCCTCGTGGCCGTTCGCGAACGTCTACAGCCTCGGAGACATCTGCATCGCGGTCGGCGCCGTCGTGACCGTGCATCGCATCTCCGGAAGCCGGATGGTGCCGAGCGGCGCGGGCCGCTTCGTCGCCGTCGCGCGCGACCGCGAAGCCGTGCGCCGGACGGCAGCCCACACACTCTCCTCCGTCGCGGGTTGGACCCTCGCCGCGGTCGGGATCCTGCGTCTCGCGTCGAACGCCGGAAGCATCGAGCGCTTCACGGAGTCGTGCGCGACGGTCATCTTCATCGGCCTCGCGAGCGCAGCGGCCGGAGGTGCGTGCGCGGCGATCTTTCCCGAGGGTCGCAAGAGCGGCGTCATCGCGTGCGCCCTCCGCGTGGGCGCGGTGCTCTCCCTCGCGTTCGCGGTGGATCCGTCCGTCGTGCAGCTCGCGATCGTTGCCGCCATCCTCGGCGGCACCGGACCCGTGCTGCGGTCTGCGGCGCGGCCTCGATCCGCCTCTCTCGCTGTCGCGGGAGAGGCCTCCCTCACCGCCGCGGCCGGCCTCGCCGTCTGCCTGGCGCCCGGGCTCGCCACCGCCCTCGTCTGGGCAGGAGGCGCGGCGGTCGCACTGCTCGCGGTGGGGCCGGTGGGAGCCGGCGCGCTGTTGGCCACTGCTCGCCGGCGCGGAGCCGACGCCGCAACCGAACACAACTCGCCCCCCCGAAGGCTCGGTCGGAGCTCCGCCGTCGTTCCGGCCGCCGTTCTGCTGTGCGGCTGCGGCCTCGCGGCAGCGATCCCATTCCGCCCCGGAACCGGAACGACGCTGCTCGCCGCGGAGCCCGACCTCCATGCCCTCCTCGTCGGCCTCGGGTTCGTCGTCGGCGTGTTCGGCGCGGGGCTCGCGCTCGGCGCGATCGCGACGCCGGCGCTCTCCAGCCGCCTTGCTCCCGAACGGCTCTTTCCGTGGGCCCTGCTCCCGCTCGTGGTGCTCCTCCCGGCCGCCGGGACGGAGGACCTCTCGCAGCTGCTCGCGGCGTGGCTCGCCGCCGGCGTCAGCGTCTCGGTCGCGTCGCTCGCGGCCCGCTCGCTCGCCCGGGCGCCCGCGGAGGAACCTGCGCAACGCGGGCCGGCGACGATCGGCGGCGTCGCGGCCTCCTCCGGACTCCTCCTCGGGTTCGGCGCGGCGCGGCTGCTCGGGCTCGGCTTCGACGCCGTGTCGGTGCTGGTGCTCGCGACGGCGCTCGTCCTCCTCGCCGCCGGCACGGCCCGGTTCCTCTTGGTCGGCTCGGCTGAGCCACTCGACCCCGCATCGGCGGAGCGACTCGACGCCGCCCGGCCCTGAGCTATCCCTTCGGAGGTCCCCACGTGTCGCGGCCGGTGAGGCGCACGCCCGCCGTGCGCATGCCGTACTCCCGGTTGATGGAGATCAGGAGCGCCGTCAGCGACTCGGTGATACGCGCGGTGGACAGGTCTCCGACGTCCGCCCACCGCAGCCGCGGGACCTGCTCGATCAGCGAGCCGACGAGCGACTTCGCCTCGTCGTCGTTCCCGGAGAGGAGCACGTCCGCTTCAATCTCACGATCGAGATCCTGGAGGAGGCTCGCGGCAACCGTGTGGAAACCCGCCACGAGCCGCACGTCCTCGCCGAGGAGCGTCGCCGCCTGCTCGGCCGCGGAGCCCGCCCACGGCTGCACGACCTGCCACGCCGGTCCGCCGAGCGCGCTCGCGAGCGGGCTCGTCGTGTCGACGACGATCGTTCCCGAGCGCACGCGGCCCTTCAGCGAGCCGTAGAGCTCCGCCTGTCCGGCGAACGGGACGGTGACGAACAGCAACTCGCAGGCATCCGCGGCGTCCGCGTTGGTGAATCCCTCCACCTCCGCTGAGGCTCCGACGCGCTCGCTGACGGTCGCGGCACACGCCGTCGCGCGTTCGACGTCCCTGGAACCGATCACGACGCGATGCCCGGCCTTCGCGAGTCGGAGCGCGAGCCCGGTGCCCATCGGACCGGTGCCGGCGGCGATCCCGATGTCCACGGCGCGCAGGATAGTTGCCCGCTACGCTCCTCCACCATGCTCGCGGAGAGCGAGGCCTGGGTCTATCTCGTGGAGCTCGTGGTCGCCGCGGGCTGCCTCGTCGCGGCCGTCGGAGCGTTCCGCGCGGGTCTCAAGCTGATCGCGCTCGCGTTGCTGATTGCGGCGCTCGCCGCGATCGTCCACTCGGGGATCGCGTTCCTCCCCTAGTCTGGCTCAGACTAGTAGGTCGGGCGGTACTCGCCGAACGCC
>JBJMLP010000220.1:0-8513 GCA_045805245.1 Actinomycetota bacterium
ATCTCCAAGGAGCTCGCGCGGGCCTATCGCAAGCGTGGGATCACGACACAGGCCGGAGTGAAGGTGTCGGGAGTCGAGGACACCGGCGACGGCGCGAGCGTGACGTATCAGAAGGGCGGGTCGTCGGAGTCGGTCTCCGCGGAGATCGCGCTCGTCGCGATCGGCCGGAAGCCGAACTCCGAGGGGATCGGACTCGAGGAGGCCGGCGTCGAGCTCGACCGAGGCTTCGTGAAGGTGAACGGCTCGATGTCCACGACCGCCGAGAACGTCTGGGCGGTCGGCGACGTCGCCGCGACGCCGCTCCAGCTCGCGCACGTCTCCTTCGAGGAAGGGATCGGCACCGCCGAGCGCATCGCGGGACTGGACGTTCCGGAGATCGATTACACGGGCGTCCCGCGCGTCACCTACTGCACGCCGGAGGTCGCCTCCGTCGGCCTGACGGAGGCGCAGGCGAAGGAGCGCGGCCACGACGTCGACGTGGAGAAGCTGAACTTCAAGGCGATCGGAAAGGCCGACATCGTCGGCGAGGGCGGCATCGTCAAGGTCCTCGCTGAGAAAGACGGAGGTCCCGTGCTCGGCGTGCACATGGTGGGACCGCACGTGACGGATCTGATCTCCGAGGCGATGCTGATCACGAACTGGGAAGCGGTTCCCTCCGAGGTGGCGGCGCTCATCCATCCGCATCCGACGCTGTCGGAGGCGATCGGCGAGGCGCATCTCGCCCTCGCGGGCAAGCCGCTTCACACGATGTAAGAGGGGTCGAGGCGACGGTGGCGACGAAGGTATCCGGCAAGCGCGCGAAGGACTCGACCGCCGAGCGGTACGCGCTCGACGACGACCGGCTTCGGGAGATCCTCTATTTCCTCAAGCTCTGCCGGTACTTCGACGAGCGCATGGAGGCCCTCTACCGCCAGGGCCGGCTCCCCGGCGCGATCTACTCCGGCCGCGGCCAGGAAGGAACCCACGTCGGCGCGGCGTACGCGCTCCGTCCGGACGACGCGTTGCTCGTCACCCACCGAGACCTCTCCGCGCAGCTGACG
Organism: Actinomycetota bacterium; assembly: GCA_045805245.1. Classification (GTDB taxonomy): domain Bacteria; phylum Actinomycetota; class UBA4738; order UBA4738; family JBJMLN01; genus JBJMLN01. The sequence continues at coordinate 1,041 of JBJMLP010000220.1, forward strand.
AAGGGCCTCGACCTCAAGCGGGTCATGGCGCAGTTCTGGGGACGGATCGACGGCTACACGCGCGGGCGTGATGGGAACAGCCACATCGGAGACTGGTACGGGGCGAAGACCTTCACGGTGCTTTCGATGCTCCCGGACGGCTATCCGGTCGCGACCGGCATCGCGCTCGCGAACAAGCGGCGCGGAACGGACCGGATCGCGCTCGCGATCTGTGGAGACGGCTCCACCTCCAACGGGCGGTGGCACGAGTCGCTGAACATCTCCGCGATCCACAAACTCCCGGTCGTGTGGGTCGTCAACAACAACCAGTGGGCGTACTCCACGCCGAACACGCTCGAGAACCCCGTGCCGACGATCGCCGAGCGCGCGGACGCGTACGGCATCCCCGGCGTCCGGGTGGACGGAGCGGAGGTCCTCGACGTGTACGCGGCGGTCTCCGAGGCTGCCGAGCGGGCACGCCGCGGAGACGGGCCGTCACTGATCGAATCGGTCTCCCTGCGCTGGCGCGGACACGCCGGCCACGATGCCGCCAAGTACGTCCCGAAGGAGATGCTCGAGGACTACATGCAGAACAAGGACCCGGTGAAGCGGCTCCAGGAACGTCTCCTGTCCGAGGGCGTCGTTGACGACGCGGCCGTCGAGGAGATCCAGCAGCGCATCGAGCGGCAGTTCAACGAGGGCTACGAGTTCGCTCAGGCCTCGCCGTTCCCCGTCGCCGGCGAGGTCACGCGCGGCGTCTTCGCCGACGACGACTACTGGACGAGCGAGCCGAGCCGTGACGGAGGAACGGGCTGATGGGAACCCGCGTGGGAGACGACCGCGCAGCGGAGACGCCCCAGGCCGACCCCGGCGTAGCCGCCGATCAGGCCGCGAAGGCCGAAGGAAAGCCCGAGCGAGCGGCGAAGGAGGCTGCGCGCGCCGAAGACTCCGCAGCGGCCGGACACGGAGCCGAGCCGCGCGGCAAGCGGACCGATGCCGGTGAGGCGACGTATCTGATCGCGATCGCGGAGGCCCTCTGGGAGGAGATGGAGCGGGACGGAAACGTCTTCCTCCTCGGCGAGGACATCGGGATCTACGGCGGCGCGTTCAAGGTGACGGAGGGCTTCATCGAACGCTTCGGCGGCGAACGCGTGATGGACACGCCGATCTGCGAGGAGACCATCATGGGGATGGCCGTCGGCGCCGCGATGGAGGGCATGCGCCCCGTCGCGGAGGTGCAGTACGCAGACTTCATCGCGAACGGCTTCGACGAGCTGATCAACGTCGCCGGCAAGTACCACTACCGGAGCGGCGTGCCGCTCCCGATGGTCGTTCGCGGACCCTCCGGCGGAGGGGTGCGCGCGAGCGCCTTCCACTCCCAGAACCCCGAGCCGTGGTTCGCGCACTCCCCCGGCCTCAAGGTGATGTGTCCGGCGTTCCCCTCCGATGCGAAGGGGCTGCTGAAGTCCGCGATCCGCGACGACAACCCGTGCGTGTTCTTCGAGCACAAGTGGATCTACCGGCGCATCAAGGAGGTCGTCTCCGAGGAGCCGGACTTCACGGTGCCGATCGGGAAGGCGAAGGTTCAGCGCGAGGGGTCCGACCTGTCGATCGTCACGTACGGCGCCATGGTCCACAAGGCGATCGAGGCGAGCGAGGAGCTCGAGCGCGAAGGCATCTCTACGGAGATCGTCGATCTCCGCACCATCGTCCCGATGGATACCGAGACCGTGCTCGAGTCCGTCGCGAAGACGAGCCGCGCGCTCGTCCTCTACGAGAGCCACCGGACGCTCGGAGTCGGCTCGGAGGTCGCGGCGGTCATCGCCGAAGAGGCCTTCGATTCGCTCGACGCGCCCGTGATGCGACTCGCGCCGCCGAACACCCCCGTACCGTTCTCCCCGACGCTCGAGGACGCATACCTCCCACAGGTGGAGGACATCGTCGAGAGCGTGAAACGTCTCTCCAGCTGGTAGGTCGGGAGGTTCCCCTGATGTCCACGTCCGTGAAGATGCCGCAGCTCGGCGAAACGGTGATCGAAGGAACGATCCTCAAATGGCTCAAGAAGGAGGGCGAGTCGATCGACGTCGACGAGCCGCTCTTCGAGATCTCCACGGACAAGGTGGACACCGAGGTGCCCTCCCCCGCCGGCGGAACGGTCTCGAAGATCCTCGTTCCGGAGGGCGAGACGGTTTCGGTCGGCACCGACCTCGCGGAGATCGACGAGGGCCCGCCGAATGGCCAGGCGTCGTCCTCCACAGAAGCCGCGCCCGCCGCTTCGTCGGACGCGGCCGCGGAAACCTCCGCGGCTCCCGACGAGCAACCGCGGCAAGAGTCCCAGCCCGCGGCAGCAGCGCCGGTCGCCTCGGCGAGCCCGGCCTCAAACGCAGGTACGGCCTCCGCCACTCGCGCTAGCTCATCGGTTGGTGCGCCGTCGAGGCCGGGTTCGGCTGGGGGTCCCCGGTCGCAGATCCTGTCGCCGGTGGTTCGAAAGCTCGCGGAGGAGAACTCCGTCGATCTCGCGCAGATCCAGGGCACGGGCGCGGGAGGACGCATCACCCGCAACGACGTTCTGAACTACGTGGACGGCGGGTCCGCTCCGACGCCTGCCGCGCCATCGGCTCCCGTTGCGGCGCAGGCTCCAGCGCAGACGGCCGTTCCCGCTCCGCAGATCCCCGCGGCCGGAGAGCGCGAGGAGATCGTTCCGGTGTCGCACATCCGGAAGGCGATCGCGACGCACATGAAGCAGAGCCTGGAGACCTCCGCCCGCGCGTGGAACATGGTCGAGGTCGACCTCGAGCACGTCGCAAAGCTCCGCGAGCGCGCGAAGGAGCCGTTCAAGCAGCGGGAGGGCTTCAACCTCACCTACATGCCGTTCGTCTCCCGAGCCGTCTGTGAGGCGCTCCTCACCTATCCGATGGTGAACGCTGAGCTCCGCGGAGAGGAGATCGTCGTCCGCCGCTACGTGAACCTCGGCATCGCGGTCTCGATCGACGACGGACTGATCGTGCCGGTGATCAAGGACGCCGACTCGATGAACCTGGTCGGCCTCGCCCGCACGATCAACGACGTCGCCGTGCGAGCCAGGGCGAAGCAGCTCAAGCCGGACGAAGTGCACGGCGGGACGTTCTCGATCACGAACCCCGGCCCCTTCGGCTCGATCCTCTCGGTGCCGATCATCAACCAGCCGCAGTCAGCGATCCTCGCGTTCGACGCCGTGGAGAAGCGCCCGGTGGTGATCGACGACGCGATCGCGATCCGCCACCGCGTGTACATCTCGCTGTCCTGGGACCACCGCGTGATCGACGGCGCGCTCGCGTCGCAGTTCCTGTCCCGCCTGAAGCAGAACCTCGAGACCTGGGACTTCGCCGAGGCCCTCGGGCTCTGAGCTCGATGGAGCGCGTCACCGAGGCCCGCCGTCCACCTGGGCTCGTTCCGTATGCGGAGTCGAACGACGAGATGCACGCGCTCGCGGAGCGGCGCGCGGCGAACGACGCCGTCGACACGCTGACCCTGCTCGAGCACCCGCCCGTCTACACGGCGGGCCGGCGCACCCGGCCCGAGCACCTCGTGTGGACGGAGGAGCGCATCCACGCGGCGGGCGCCGAGCTTCACGAGGCCGACCGCGGAGGATCGCTCACGTTCCACGGGCCCGGGCAGCTGGTCGGCTATCCCGTCCTCGACCTCGGGCGCCGTCCCGACGTGACCGCTTATCTCCGCAAGCTCGAGGACGTCGTGATCCGCGCGGGCGCCGACGCGGGTGTGGAACTCCATCGCAGCGACGTGCAGACGGGTGTGTGGTCCGGCGACCGGAAGGTCTGCGCGATCGGCGTCAAGCTGATGCGCTGGCGGGTCACCCTCCACGGATTCGGGCTGAACTGCGACACCGATCTGTCCTGGTTCGACGCGATCGTGCCGTGCGGCCTGAGGAACACCGGTGTCACGTCCCTCTCCGAGCTCGCCGGCCGGAGGGTCACCGTCGCGGAGATGCGTCCGCTCGTCGAGTGTCGGTTCGAGGACGTCTTCGACACGCGACTTGTGGAATCGGCCGTTCCGGCCGCCTGACGCTCAGGCGTCGGCGACCACGACGTACTGCGCGACCTCCTCCAGCCAGCCCAGCAGCGGCGGAGCCGCGAGACGCCTCGCCCACTCCACGTCGCGGAGCCGCCGGAAGCGGAGGTTCCTCCAGCCGGCCTCCTGCACCGCGGCGAACAGCGGCTCGGGGGTGGCCATCCGCGAGAGCGGAAGCTGCTCCAGCACCTCCGGGTCGTAGTGCGCGTGATGGTCCGGCTCGATCTTCAGCGCGCGCCGTACCGCGTCGGCGGCGATGTCCTTCAGCCGGTCCGGCAACGCCGTGGAGTCCCACACGCCCTCGAACAACACGAGGCGGCCGGACGGCGCGATCTTCCGCCACCCCGAGAGCACCGCGACGGGCTCCGGTGTGGTCCACAGCACGTGACGCTCCATCACCGCGTCGAACGGTCCCGCCGGTGGCTCGTCGGAGCTGCCGACGAGGAACGTGAGGTCCAGCCCGCGCGCCGCGGCCTTCTCGCGCGCTTTTCCGAGCATGCCCTCGGAGAGATCGAGCGCGGTCACACGGAACCCGAGCTCGGCGGCGAGGAGCGCCATCGCGCCCGTTCCGGCGCCGACGTCGAGGACCGAAGCGCCCTGCCCCGGAAGGCTCTCCAGGAGCGCGCCTCTCCAGGCAGCGGCCTCCACCGGATCCGAGGCGGCGTGCGTCGCCGCGCGGTCGTACGTTGCGGCGTCCTCGTCCCAGTAGGTGCGGAGACGATCATGAACGTCGCCCATCTCTAGAAGAGGGCGTTGGCGAGCCTGCCGCGATACTCCTTCGCGAGCTCGGAATCCTCTCCGAGGACGGCGAAGGCGTCGACCATGGCCTCCCGCGCGTTCTCGTCGTCGCCGAGCGCGGCGAGCATGCCGTCCAGCGCCTCGCGCCAGCGGCCGCGAGCGGCGAGCCGCTTCGCCGAGGCGAGCGTTCCGGGCTCCTGGTCCTTTCCCCACTCGCGGACGCGGATCCCCGCCATCACGCGCTCGGCCTCCGGATCCGGCAGCAACGGCTCGACGAGCTTGCGCGCCTGCTCGGTGTCGCCGCGGTCGAGGAGGATGTTTCCGAGCCCGACCGCCGCCGGAACGTTGTTGGGATCTTCCACGAGCGCCTCGCGGAAACGCTTCTCGGCGCCGGCGACGTCGCCGGTCTCCACCTCGTGCTCGCCCTCTGCGGCGGCCTCGTCGGCTTCCGTCGGAAGGAGCCCGGAGATCCACTCCTTCACGTGCGGCTCGGGCAGCGCGCCGACGAACCCGTCGACGGGCTGGCCGTCCTTGAACGCGACGACCGTCGGGATGCTCTGAACGCCGAACTGGGCCGCCGTCATCTGGTTGGCGTCGACGTCGAGCTTCGCGAGGAGGAACTTGCCGTCCTGCTCCTCCGCGGCGCGCTCGAGAACCGGGCCGAGCGTCTTGCACGGCCCGCACCAGTCCGCCCAGAGATCGACGACCACGGGCCGCGTCTTGGACTCCTGCAGAACTTGCTGCTCGAAGGTCGCGTCGGTCACGTCGACCACGTTCGTTGCTTCGCTCATCGATCACTCCTCATCGTTCGAAACCTACGCGTTCGGTGACATGCATCATCTGCCGGTGAATCGAGCGACCGCCGCGAGGACCTCCTCGACCCGGTCGCCGCCGTCCCCGTCGAGGACACAGCGTCGCACGTGTTCGTCGAGAAGCTCGATGCCGACCGCCCGCAACGCGGCCGTCGCCGAGTTCACCTGCGTGAGGATGTCGACGCAGTACTGATCCTGGTCGACCATCCGCTGGAGGCCTCTGACCTGGCCCTCGATCCTGCGAAGACGGTCCTGGAGCTCCTTCTTGCGCGTATCGTCGCTCTTCATCTCCTCGAGTATACCCAGGGGGGGTATCGGGCCAATCCCGTCGGACCGCCATCCTCGGGAAGGCCGGTGCTAGACTCGCGAGCGTTGATGAGTCTTTTCGTACCCATCACACGTCGCCTTCTCGCCGCCCGGCTCCTTCGGGCGGCTCTTTCGTTTCCGGAGTAGATCGATGGCGACGAAGGTCTCCGAGAGCCCGCATCGAGCGCTCGGGCTCAGCGACGAAGACCTTCTCCGGATGTACCGCTTCATGGTGACCGCGCGGCTCCTGGACGAAGCCCAGTTCCGGCTGAATCGACAGGGGAAGGCCGCCTTCGTGATCCCCGTCTCGGGCCACGAGGCGTGCCAGATCGGCACCGCGTGGGCGCTCCAGCCCGGCAAGGACATCTGGATCCCCTACTACCGCGACCTCGCGCTCGTCCTCGTCGCGGGCATGACCCCGCTCGACGTGATGCTGGGCGTGTTCGCGAAGCGCGACGATCCTTCCTCCGGCGGGCGGCAGATGCCGGCGCACTGGGGCTCCCGCCGGCTCGGCATCATCTCCGGCTCTTCGCCGATCGCAACGCAGGTGCCGCACGCGGCCGGGATCGCCTATGCGATCCGCTACCGGAACGAGGACGCGGTCGTCGGCTGCTGGTTCGGGGACGGTGCGACGAGCGAGGGCGACTGGCACGAGGGGCTGAACTTCGCGGGCGTGCACAAGCTTCCCATCGTCTTCGTCTGCGAGAACAATCACTACGCGATCTCCGTTCCCCAGGAGAAGCAGATGGCCGTCACGCAGGTCGCCAGCCGGGCCGAGTCCTACGGATTCCCCGGTGAGGTCGTCGACGGCAACGATGTGCTCGCGTGTTATGCCGCGATGAAGAGTGCGGTGGAGCGCGCCCGCGCCGGAGAGGGTCCGACGCTGATCGAGGCATCCTGCTACCGGTTCTTCCCGCACACCTCCGACGACGACGACCGGAGCTACCGCTCGCGCGAGGAGGTCGAGGAGGCGAAGTCGCATCACGACCCCCTCCACCTGTTCGAGTCCTACGTCCGATCGCAGCAGGTGATCGACGCTGCGGCGATCGACCGGGTACGCGCCGAGGTGAAGGCGGAGCTCGACGCCGCGATCACCGAGGCATGGGCGGCTCCCGATCCAGACCCCGGTTCGCTCGGCGACCACGTCTTCGGATAGGGAAACGATGGCCGAGGTCAATCTCGTCACGGCCGTGAAGGACACCCTCCACGAAGCGATGGCGACCGACGAGCGTGTGGTCGTCCTCGGAGAGGACGTCGGCGTGCGCGGCGGCGTCTTCCGCATCACCGACGGGTTCCTGCAGGAGTTCGGCGAGCGCCGGGTGATCGACACCCCCCTCGCCGAGTCCGGCATCGTCGGCGTCGCGATCGGGATGGCGCTCCACGGACTCCTTCCGGTCGCGGAGATCCAGTTCGCCGACTTCATCCACCCGGCCTTCGACCAGATCGTGTCGGAGGCGGCGCGGATGCGCTACCGGTCGAACGGAGAGTTCGGCGTGCCACTCGTGATCCGCACGCCTTACGGGGGCGGAGTGCACGGAGCTCTCTACCATTCCCAGTCGATCGAGGCGAC
>JBJMLP010000221.1:0-7828 GCA_045805245.1 Actinomycetota bacterium
CAGGAGGTCAGGCCCCTTGGTCGCGAAGCTCCCCCCTCTGCCCGACGCGCACAACGTCAGGCACGCGGTACAGATCACCCGGTGCGTGTGCGGGTGCGTCCTTCTCCGATCCGATGACGATCCCGCCGTGACCTGGTCCTCCGGGGACTGGGAGTCCGAGGACCAGGTGGACCTCCGCTGCCGGGACCGCGAGTGCTCCTGCCACGGCTCCGGGATGCTGGATCTCCGCCCCGAGGAGTTCCGGATCCTCGTGCTGGGTCGCCGGCAGTCGGACGCTGCGGAGGCTGCGCCCGCCTAGTTCGACGGCCCGACGGCGGCTCACCGCCGTCGCCGTAGGCTTGATCCGCAATGGTCGACGACCGGGCCGCTCTCCTTTTCGATGCCGACTGCGGTTTCTGCCGGTGGGTGACCGCGAAGCTGCTCCGCTGGGACCGAGGCCGCCGCCTGCGACCGGTGGCGCTCGACAGCGCCGAAGCGGAGACGCTCCTCGCTCCCGTGCCCGGAGCTCTCAGGCGGGAGAGCTGGCACCTCGTCGCTGACGGCCGTGTCCGGTCGGCGGGCCGCGCGGTCGCGCCGCTCCTTCGCCGCCTTCCGGGCGGCCGTCCCCTGGCGAGGCTCGCTGAGCTGTTCCCCCGGACGACCGATGCGGTCTATCGCTGGGTCGCTCGTCACCGCGGACGCCTCGGCCGGATCGTCGGGGAGAAAGCGTGTTCTGTGATGCCGACCTCTCCGTCCCGGAAGGCCTGATCCCCACAACGGAAAGGGCCCCGGGGAGTGACCCCGGAGCCCGCGTTCCGCGTCTGGCTGGACGACTTACGCGGTGGCGTCGGCCGAGACCATGTCCGCGGTCCCTGCGTCGAGGCTGCCCCCGTAGTGGATCTGGATGTTTCCGTTGCTGATCTTGCCGGAGTCGACGATGAACGGATCGAGCTCCGCCTGCTTCTGCGTGTAGCTCCAGTAGATGCGAGCGACGTCGTTGAGACCGGGCTCACCCTTGTCGATGAAGTACGCCTTCAGGTAGACGACACCACCGGTGTTCTTGTCGAGGCAGATCGCCTGCACGCGCGTACGGGGGAACCCCTGCGCGGTGATCGCCTCCGTGTAGCGGGTGTATCCACTGCAGTGCGCGGCGAAGGTGCCGTCGTCCGAGTTGTAGTTCAACTCGCCACGGAGATCCGCCTTCGCGTTGAATCCGAGCGCGGCGCTCAAGTGCGTCTGCCCGTTGCCGTTCGTCTGCACCACTGCGTTGGCGATGCCAACACACAGCGCAAGCGCGGCGCTCGTCAGCACCACGACGGTCGTGAAGCGCTTCCGCATCCCTTCCTCCTATCGTTCTGTCGGCCGGGATACGGTTATACGTGGGCGCAGGGGATGCTTACATCGGGCGTGGGGTGACGTCGAGACCATCCCAAAGTCCTAGGTCTTTCGCCCACCGTGCCTGGCGAGGTTCCCCGCGTGGAAAAACGGGGTTAGGCGAAGTACGGATCGTGACCGAAATGCCGGTAGACCTTCAGCACGTCCGGCGTCGTGTCCACCTTGTAGGTGATGTCCGCTCCGCGGAAGTCCACCTCCGCGTTCGTGTAGATCACCGCTTCGACCTCCGGCCACGCCTTGATCCGCTCGCACGCATGCTTGATCCAGGTCGCCTTCGACTCGACGTCCAGGCTCGACCCGCAGGCCTTGCGACCGACGGTTCCCCACTCCTGGATGATGAGGCGCTTGTGGTGGTTCTTCGCGTACCACCGCGCGGCGGCGAAGAGGTCATGGAACGTCTGCCAACCGATATCGGGATTGCAGGCGCCACGGTTGTAGCCGTCGACGCCGAGGACCTGGGCGCCCGTCGGGACCCAGACGCCCGGTCCTCCGTGCGCTCCCTGGTACGTCGGCCGCATCAGCGTGCAGACCCAGCGGAGGTTCGTCGCGCCGACGTTGTCGAACAGCTTCCGCGCATGGTTGTACGCGGCCTTGAACGAGCTCGCGTTCCCGGAGCCGGTGTCGTTCTCCGGCTCGTGATTGAAGACCCAGTACGCTTTGTGGCCCCAATCCTTGAGGGCCTGGGCCATCGTCCTGAGCTCGTTGTCGTGATTTCCGGCGGCGATGTCCGCCCACTTCACGAACGTGCCGTTCTTGCGCTGGCACTCCAGGGAGATCAGCGGGGTGTGGCCCGTGGACGCGCTCTGTCGGACCTGGTCGTTCGGGATCTCACGGTCCCAGCTCATGTAGTGGCGAGTGACGTCGAGCTTGCGGCCGATGAGGTCCTCCAGGGCGAAGACCGCCTCCATCGGCGTCTGGCTGCCGGAGGGCTCCGCGAAGGCGCCCCAGCCACAGTGCCCGGGAGCCACCTTCGCCCAGGCGTCGAGGCTGCCCGAGCTCAGCGCCAGGCCTCCCGCTCCCGCCGCGGCCACGCGAAGGAAGTCTCGTCTCGTCAGTGCGTTCATCGCGATCCTCCGGAATCAGCAGCATACGGGACGTCCTCGCCACAGGCCGCGCGCTCGATCGGCCCCCGGAAGCGCTGCGGCTCAAGGGGGAGACCCGTCGTCCCGACATCTAGACCAGCGATGCAGGAACCCATTCCGGCAGCACCGGCGAAGGAAGACCTCGAGGACAGCGCCTCGGCGCTCCTCGACGCGATCGTGCGCGCCGGGGTGGAGCTGCACGCGCTCCAGGAGCGATGCAGCTCCCTGGAGCTCGCGATCTCCCTCGGTCGTGAGGCCGTGGACACGGCGGAGAGTCTCCCGGCCGAGGCCACGGCTGCCAAGAGCACTTCCGGCAACGGAACACCGGCCAGATCGCCCGCCTCTGGGGAGATCTCCCTCGGACCCGCCCCCGTGCCTGCATCCGCCGGAACGGCTCCGGATGCCCTGCCGGAGCCGGAGCTCACCGAGGCGCTCACCCCCGCGATGGCTCCGATCAAGCCGCCCGCGCCACTCTCGATCCCGACGCCGAAACCAACGAAGGCGGCGAAGGCGGCTGAGCCGGTCGCACAGCCTGCCGCCGCCCTTGTCGCGAGCCCGGCCGCGGCGCCGGCAGTGGATCCTGAAGAGCCGGCCGTTTCCCCCTCTCTGGAGGAGCAGGCGGCCGCCCTCCGCGCCGCGATGGGCAACAAACCCTCCGCCGACGGACAGCAGCCGACGGCGGGAACCGATGCCCACCAGACCCGCCCTGAGCCGACGAAGACCCAGGTCTCTCGCGCGGAGGCTCCGACCGAGGCGACCGAGCACGGACCCGGACCGTTCAAACCCAAGAGGGCCACACCGCTCAAGTCGCGGCTCGCCGGCCTCGACGTGACCGCCGCCAAGACGGAGAGCGAGAGTTACTCGGAGCGGAGCGCCGAGCTGGAGCAGCTCCTCCGCCACCGCAACGACGGCTGAGCGCTCCCGCCGCTACGGACGCTTCACCACCGCGCCGCCCTTCATCACGAACGCGACGTCCTCGAACCGAGCGACGTCCGACGTCGCGTCGCCGCGAACGGCGATCACGTCGGCGAGCTTGCCGGGCTCGAGCGACCCCAGCCGGTCCTCCCACCGCATCAGCTCCGCCGCCGTCAGCGTCGCGGATCTGATCGCCTGCAGTGGGCTCAGGCCGTGGCGCACCATGTACGGGAGCTGCCGCGCGTTCTTCCCGTGCGGATAGACACCGCTGTCGGTGCCGAACGCGATCTTGACGCCGGCCTCGACGGCCTTGCGGAAGCCGTCGCGTTGCGCCTGGGTGGTCTCCTCGTTCTTGCGCAGGATCTCCTCCGGCCAGCCCTCGCGTGATCCCTCGTCCGCGATGAAGTCTCCGTTGTAGATGTCGGCCACGAGGTACGTTCCGCGGTCGACCAACAGCTCGATGCCTTCGTCGTCGATCAACGAGCCATGATCGATCGACCGAACGCCGGCGCGGATCGCGCGCTTGATCCCCTCCGCTCCGTGAGCGTGCGCGACCACGGGCGCGCCGTAGTTCGCGGCTTCCTCGACGATGGCCCGGAGCTCGTCCTCGGTGAACTCCGGCACGCCGGGCTTCGTTCCGGGCGCGAGCACCGCTCCCGTGGCGATCACCTTGATGTGGTCGCAGCCACGGTTGAGGATCTCGCGAACCCGCGTGCGCATCTCCGGGATCGAGCCCACGACGCCGAAGCGAAACTCCCTCGGGATCTCCACGTCGGGCGCGAGTCCGGTGATCTCTCCTCCGCCGGTGGACACCGTGATGTACGCGCCAGCGACGGCCATGCGGGGACCGGGCACGACTCCACGATCGATCGCGTCGCGCAGCGCCACGTCGACGAACGCGCGGAACGTGCCGACGTCCCGGCAGGAGGTGAACCCGGCCTCGAGCGTCGCGCAGGCGTTCTCCACTCCGACGAACGCCTGCTCCGCACCCGAGCGTGTCAGCGTCTCCACGTAGCTGGACGCCTGCACGTTGTCGGCGATGTGGGTGTGGCAGTCGAACAGTCCCGGCGTCACGGTGAAGTCGGAGAGGTCGACGACCTCGGCATCGCCCGGTGCCGGGTCGCTCCAAGGCTCCACGGAGAGGATCCGCTCCCGCTCGATCAGGACCCGGCGGTCCTCCAGGACCCGTCCGGCGGCGACGTCCACGAGACGGCCTGCGCGGATCGCGATTCTGGGCTCGGACACGGGCGCCAAGCATAGTTCGGCAGCGAGCCTTCACGTCTCGCCGACCGTGGCGCGCGCGTATCCTCGGGCGGTCGAGACCGAGGAGGAGCCGATGGCGACACAGGTCCAGGTGGTGTTCGACTGCGCCGACCCCGACCGGATGGCGCACTTCTGGGCGACGGCGCTTGGGTACAAGCTCGACGACCCGCCGGAAGGGTTCGACTCCTGGGAGGCGTTCCTCGACTCCGTCGGCGTGCCACCGGAGCACCGGAACGACGCGAGCGCGGTCTCGGACCCCGACGGCGCCGGACCACGGATCTACTTCCAGCGCGTGCCGGAGCCGAAGGAGGTCAAGAACCGTCTCCACCTCGACCTGAACGTCGGCGGTGGACGCAAGGTCCCCGTCGAGGAGCGCAAGCAACGCATCGCCGCCGAGGCGGAACGCCTCCGTCAGGCGGGCGCGAGCCGCATCGGAGAGCTCCAGAGTGAGGAGGAGTACCACGTCGCGATGCAGGACGTGGAGGGAAACGAGTTCGACCTCCAGTAACCGAGACGTCATCCAGCGAAGGGAGGAGACCGTGTTCGGAACCGTCGGGCACCTCCGGTTCGACCCCGCGAATCGGAACGAGCTTCACGAGCAGATGCAGGACGACGCGTACCTGAGCGTCGAGGGCTACGGGTGGGGGCAGTTCCTGCTCGATGAGAACGACCCCGGGCACGCGGTGATCGTCGCGGTCTTCGACGACCGGGCAACCTGCTTCAAGAATGCCGACGACCCCGCACAGGACGAGCGGTATCAGCGGATGCGATCGCTGCTGTCGGAGGATCCCTCGTGGACCGACGGCGAGTGGAGCATCTCCGCCGGGCGGAACGGCGCGCCCAACACCTAGCGGACTCGGAAACGCAAGAGGCGGGGCCGCTTCCGCGGCCCCGCCTCTCGGTGTTCTCGACGAGCTGGGTCTTACAGCTCGCAGCTCGTAACGATGTCGCCGGCGTCCACGACACACGTGTCCGTGTTGTCGCCGCCGTCGATGTAGTCGTTGCCCGAGACGCCGTCCTTCGACTTCAGGAAGTCGTTTCCAGGCTCACTCGACTCGCCGGTCGCGGCGCCGATGTAGTCGTCGCCCTGGCCGCCGTACAGCTTGTCGTTCTGCCCATCGCCCGAGACGTCGTCGTCGTCGGCCTGGCCCTTCACCGTGTCCGAACCGTCGTTGCCGCGGAGGCCGTCGAAGAGCGGTGGCGCTCCCATCGGCGCGGTCTGGTCAGGGTTCGACTCGTTGTAGTCGTCGCCCTGGCCGCCCTTGATGACGTCGTTGCCCTCGTTGCCGTTGGCGACGTCGTCGCCGGCCTTCAGGCAGATGACGTCGGCACGGGTGGTCCCGTTGAGGGCGTCGTTCGCCGCGGTACCGCTGATCGTGCACTCCTTCGCAGCGCCGGCGACGCTGTTCATGATCCCGTTGGCGAACGCCGGGCCGACCATCAGACCCACCGTGGCCACCGAGACGAAGATCGTACGAAGCCGCAAGGTGGGCCTCCTCTCTTCTTGGTGTACCGGACCGAGGCACCGTACCAGGTATCCAGGAGAACGTCGAAGTTTCGACAATGCCGGGGCCGTACGCAGGGATCTCAGGCTCGGGGTAGCGACCTCCGCGCCGGTCAGGCGCGACTCGCCGGGGCGGCCTCCTCGAGGGCGGGCAGCTCCTCCGAGGGGCTCTCGGTGACCGAGGCCGGCTCCTCGGCGCCCACCGGGATCCATCCCTCGACGACCGTTCCGTCTCCCGGCCGTGAGCGCACGTCGAGGCTGCCACCCAGGGCGGAGAGGCGGTCCTCCATGTTCTGCAGACCGACGCCGTGCGTCGTCGTGCGCGGATCGAACCCCTTCCCGTCGTCCTCGACCGCGAAGGCCAACTCCCCGCGGTCCTCCCGGAGGCGCACGACCACGTTGGTCGCGCGAGCGTACTTGGCGACGTTCTGGAGGGCCTCCAGGACGCAGAAGTAAACCGCCGCCTCGACCTCCTGCGGATATCGGCCGATGTCGCCGGTCTCCAGCCGCACGTCGATGGTCGCCCGCGCCACCTGCGATCGGAGCGCCTCCACCAACCCCCGGTCCGCGAGCACCGGCGGATAGATGCCGTGCGCGAGGTCACGGAGGTCCGAGAGCGCCTGCTGAACCTCCTCCTCCAGCTCGGACATCACCTCGTCCGCCTTGGTTGGCTCCGTCTGCGCGAGGTTCCGCGCGAGCCGGAGCCGCACGGAGAGCGCCACGAGCTGCTGCTGCGCGCCGTCGTGGAGGTTCCGCTCCAGGCGGCGCCGCTCCTCGTCTTGGGCCGTCACGAGACGCTGCCGGGAGGAGCGGAGATCCTCGATCAGCTGGAAGTTGCGGAACACCAGACCTGCTTGCGCCGCAAGGTCATCGACCAGCCTCTGCTCGGCGGGCGTCACCGGTTCCTTCGGCGGCTTGAGGAGGGTGATCGCTCCGAGCAGCTCGGAGTGCCGCACGGGCGCGACGGCCGACGCATCCGGGAACTCCGGTAGGCGGCCACCGTCGAGGAGTGCCATCGCCGGCGGCATCGGCGCGCCCGGCGGCCAGATCGCGGCGGCCCGGAGAACGTTCCCCAGGCGGAGCCACACGACGACCTCGGTCGCGCCGGTTCCCTCGGAGAGGAGGCGCGCCATCCGAGGGAAGATGTCCTCGCTCGTGATCGCCCCGAGACGGTCCGAGAACTCCGAGAGCACCTCGTAGGGCGTCGCGCGCTTGCCGTAGACGAGCCGGGTCGCCACGCGCGCGACCTTGTCGCGCATCGGCTGGAACAGGATCGCCACGATGGCCGTGGCGATGAGCGACAGGCCTTCGGTCGCGCCCACGAAGGCGCCCACGACGACGACGACGACGACGTAGATCACCGTGATCGCGGCGGCGAGCAGTCCGTAGAGGACCGTCTTCCCGATGAGCAGGTCGATGTCGAGGAGGCGGTAACGCAGGATCGCCACCGCGATCGCGACGTACAGCAGGACGAGCGAGATGCTCGAGAGGCCCTCGATCACGTTGTTGCTCGTGAAGAAGTTCAGGCTGAACGTCACCGCCACGAGCGCGGCTGCGGACAGGAACCATTTCAGCTGGAGGCGTTCCACCTCGTCGCCGCCCCGGTAGCGGACGACGACCGCGGCGAGCGACGAGAACAGGTCGACGGGAAACAGGAACAGGCAGATCGTGAAGCCGACGATCGCGATGC
>JBJMLP010000222.1:0-3067 GCA_045805245.1 Actinomycetota bacterium
CTCGCTGACGGGCTACAGCCGGCAGGAGCACTATCGCTGGCTCCTCGTCGCCCCGACCATGCTCCGCCCCCGGCTGCTGGAGATGATCCGAACCGAGGCGGAGGAGGACGACGGCGAGATCGTCCTGAAGATGAACGCGCTCGTCGATACCGAGATCATCGATGCGCTGTACCGCGCCTCACTCGCCGGCACCTCGATCGACCTGCTCATCCGCGGCATCTGCTGCCTTCGTCCCGGCGTTCCCAACCTCTCGGAGAACATCCGCGTGCGCTCGATCGTCGGCCGCTACCTCGAGCACTCGCGGATCTTCCGGTTCGGAAGCGAACGCCGCGGCCGCACGTACCTCATCGGCTCCGCAGACTTGATGCCGAGGAACCTCGATCACCGCGTCGAGTGTCTGGTCCCCGTCGCGGAGCCGGCGCTCCAGCAGCGCGTCGAGGAGATCCTCCGCGTCGATCTCTCCGACGACGAGCTCGCATGGGAGCTCGGTCCGGACGGCTGGAGCAAGGTGCCGGTCGAGGCCGGCATCAACGCGCAGGAACGGCTCCAGGAGATCGCGCTCGCGCGCGCAGAGCGAGGCGCGTGATGGAGGCGCGGCCGGCGGCAGAGGCGCCGGTCCCGAAAGCGGAGCCGAATGTGGAGCGGGAGGTCAAGCTCTCGGTCCCGCCGTCGTTCCGGATGCCCGAGCTCGCGGCGCCTGAAGATGGGCTGAAGGTCCTCGCCCTGGAGCCGCAGCGGCTGCAGACCACCTATTTCGACACCGAGGATCTCCGCCTCGGACGCTGGGGGATGAGCCTGCGTTTCCGCGCCGGCCAGGGATGGACGCTGAAGCTTCCCGGAAAAGGCGACGGCCCCCTTCTCGTCCGCGGCGAGTACACGTTCTCCGGAGACGCCGCGCACCCGGCCAAGGAAGCACTCGATCTCGCACGCGCATCGATCCGGACCGCGCGGCTCAAGCCCGTCACGCGCCTCCGGACCATGCGGCGGCGGACGCAGCTCGTGGACGCGAACGGAACGCTCCTCGCGGAGGTCTCCGACGACGAGGTGTCGATCCTTCCCGGACGGCGGATCGCCGCGCGCTTCCGCGAGCTGGAGGTTGAGATCACCGACGCGATGCCGACGGGCGTCCTCGACCGAGTTCTCGGCGAGCTGAAGGCGGCAGGCGCGGGAGAGCCCGATCCGACTCCGAAGTACGTCCGCGCGATCGGCCCGCGGGCCTCGGAACCGCCCGACGTCGTGGTCGAGCCGTTTCCGTCGCATCCCACGGTGGGAGACCTCGTGCGGCGTGCGATCTCGGAATCGGTGCTGCAACTGCTCCAGAACGACGTCCTCATCCGCCTCGGCGAGGACCCAGAGGGAGTGCATCGCGCGCGCGTCGCGACGAGGAGGCTGCGGTCTCACCTCCGGATGTTCGGACCGCTCCTCGAGGACGCCTGGAACCGAAGGCTTCGAGACGAGCTCGGATGGCTCGGCGATGTCCTCGGAGTGAGCCGAGACGCCGACGTGCTGCTCGAGCGCATGCAGCGCCGGGTGGAGGAGCTTCCCGAACCCGACCGTGCCTCTGGCGATGCTGTCCTCAGCTCGCTCACCGACGAGCGCGCGAGAGCGCGCCGCGACCTAATCCGGGCGATCGGCAGCGACCGCTACGTCGATCTGCTCGACCGTCTCGTGGAGGCAAGCCACGTCCCGGCGTTCACCGAGGCGGCCGCCGAACCGGCCTCGTCCGTTCTGCCGCTGGTCGAGGCGCAGTGGAAGTCGCTCCGGCGGCGCGTGAAGACCTCGGCCCATGCTCCCACGGACGCTGAGCTCCACCGGATTCGGATCCACGCGAAGCGCTCCCGGTACGCGGCCGAAGCGGTCACTCCCGTTGTCGGGAAGCACGCGAAAGCGTTCGCGTCGGCGGCGGCCGACCTCCAATCGGTGCTAGGGACGCACAACGACGGCGTCGTCGCCGTGCGATGGTTGCGAGATTGGTCCGACGGGAGCGCGGACGGCGCGCGGTTCGGAGCCGGAGTGATCGCCGGCCTCGAACGTGCGGACGCGAACGCATCCCGCCGAGAATGGAGACTGGTGTGGAAGGCACTCGTGAAGCGGCGGCTGTCCGCCTGGACATGAGGGCCGTCGTCCGGGCGGCGGGAGGCGTCGTCTGGAGGACCAAGCAGGGCGCCGCGCAGGTCGCGCTCGTTCACCGTCCCGCGTACGACGATTGGAGCTTCCCGAAGGGCAAGCTCCAGGACGGCGAGACCGAGGCGGAAGCAGCTCTCCGCGAGGTGGAGGAGGAGACGGGGCTCCGCTGCAACCTCGGGCCGGAGCTCGGCCTCCTCTCCTACACCGACAACAAGGGTCGTCCCAAGACCGTCCGTTACTGGGAGATGACCGTCGCGGGCGGGCACCTCGCCCCGGCGAACGAGGTGGACGACGCGCGGTGGGTTTCCCTCGAGGAAGCGCGCACGATGCTCTCCTACGAGCACGATCGCGACCTGCTTCAGCGTTTTCGCCAGACCTCCGAGACGGAGCCCGGTACGGCGGTTCCCGTCTACCTCATCCGCCACGCGAAGGCGACGGATCCGGCGGAGTGGAGCGGCGAGGACGAGCTTCGTCCCCTCACGGCGGAGGGTCGGCGGCAGGCGGCCGGCCTCATCACCTCGTTCGGCGACGCGGCGCTCACCGCGCTGATCTCGAGCCCGCATCTCCGCTGCGTGCAGACACTCGAGCCGCTCTCCGAGGCATTGCGCATGCCGGTCGCAACGAGCGACGCGATCGCGGAGGGCGCCGGCGTGCAGGATGCGACGGAGCTCATGCTTTCCGCCGCGGCCGCGGGACCGGCGGCGCTCTGCACCCATGGTGACGTCATGGAGGGCGTCGTCCGGGATCTCCTCAGCGGCGGCGTGAAGCTCCGCGGCGAGCAGACGGAGTTCAAGAAGGCGTCGACCTGGGTGCTCAAGGCGCGTAACGGGGAGTTCGTCTCGGCCCGGTACCTGCCGCCTCCGAAGCCGACGACGTAGCGAGCTTCCGCCGGGCGCCAACGTCACAAGGAGCCCCTCAGCCGAGAGCCGTGCCCTCCACC
>JBJMLP010000223.1:0-4540 GCA_045805245.1 Actinomycetota bacterium
CGAGCGACGCGAACAAGGACCCAAGAGGCTGAGTAGAGAACGCGGCGCCCCGGCGTCGCGGCACCAAAGGTCTCTTGGGTCCTTCTTCTTTTCCCTCGCCCCGGGAACAACCGTGAGGTTTCCGGCGTTACCGGGTGCGGGAAAACGGCAATTTCGCCGTTCCCCGGGAGCCGTTGACCCCGGGAGTACAATCCCCCGACCGCGAATCGAGGTCGCTATGGAAGACATCGAAGACCGCGTCGACGAGGAGACCGACGAGAGCTCCGACGACGACGCGGAAGAGGATTCTCCCCGTGAGGAGCCGCCCGCGCGTCCCGCCACCACCGATGGCCAGGGTGGCGACGTAGAGTCCATCGAGGAGCTGATCGTCAAGAAGGAGGAGCGGGCCGCTCAGGAGGAGGACGAGGACGATTCGGTCCTGAGCCTGACCCGGGAGGAGCGCCTTGAGCCGCTCGCGGTCAAGGTGGTGCCTCCGCAGCCGACCGAGTTCGTATGCAAGAACTGTTACCTCGTGAAGCACCGGAGCCAGCTGAAGGACAAGACCCGGATGCTCTGCCGGGACTGCGCCTAACCTCCCGCTTCGCACCCGAGCGGCTTCCGCTCGCCGTCTCTGTCGCGATCTGCCTCGTCTCCGGGGCGGCGCTCTCACTCGCGCTGCCGCCGGCGGACATCGGGCCGGTGGCGTTCGTGGCGATGGCGCCGTTCCTCTGGCTCGTCCGGCGGGTCCGCGCGCGGCGAGGGGCGCTGCTCGGGCTCGCGTTCGGGCTGGCGTACTTCGGCGCGCTCCTGTGGTGGATCGAGCGTTTCGGCCAGATGGCTTGGTCGGCCCTCACGATCGCCTCCGCCGTGTTCGTGGCGGCGTTCGGATTCCTCGCGCCGGTCATCTGGCGCGACGACCGACCGATCCGCTCGAGCGTCGGCCTCGCGGCGCTCTGGACGGTGATGGAGTTCGCCCGCGGCGCATGGCCGCTCGGCGGATTCACGTGGGGAGGCGTCGCCTACACGCAGGCGAACGACCGGTTCCTGCTTCCCCTCGCGTCGGTGACGGGAGCGCTCGGCGTGACGTTCGTGGTGGTGCTCGTCAACACGCTGTTGGTCGTCGCCGTGGAGCGGGGGAGGGGGCGCCCGATCACCGCCCTCGCCGCCGTCGGTCTCGCGATCGCCGTCGCGTTCGCGCCGGCCCTGATCGTCGTCCCCGCGGCGAACGGGAGACCCGTTCGCGTCGCGACGGTCCAGGTGGACGTCCGGCAGGCGGCGAGCTCCGACCCCGTGCAGGAGGATCTCGGCGTCGCGAAGCAGAATATCGACGGGTACCGCAAGCTCGTCTCCGATCCGCCGCAGCTCGGCGTGTGGGGGGAGAGCGCGCTCGATCCGGGTGCCACCGCCTATCCGGCCGTTCGGAGCGCCGTTTCCGACGTCGTACGGGAGGTCGGCGCCCCCGCACTGATCGGCGCCGTGACGACCTCGCCGGACGGAACGTCACGCAACGAGACGCTCCTCTACGACGCGCGGGGGCACATCGTCGACCGGTACGCGAAGACGCACCTCGTGCCGTTCGGGGAGTACGTGCCCTGGCGGAATGAGCTCTCCTGGATCTCCGCCCTCCAGCAGGTGCCGCTCGACCTGACGCCGGGAACCGATCTCCACACGATGTCGGTCGAGGGGTTCACGTTCGGGTCCGTCATCTGCTTCGAGAACAGCTTCGCCTCGATCGACCGGCAGCTGGTCGCGAACGGAGCGGAGTTCCTCGTCGTCTCCACGAACAACGCGTCGTACGGGATCTCCGCGGCCTCCGCCCAGCATCTGATCATGAGCCGGTTCCGCGCGGTGGAGAACGCGCGGTGGGTGGTGCACGCGGCGGTCTCCGGCATCAGCGCCTACGTCGACCCCGATGGAGGGGTCCACGGCGAGACGGGACTGTTCCAGACGACGACGACGCACGAGACGATCACGAGCTCCACCGCCCGGACGGTCTACACCCGCTTCGGAAACTGGTTCCCCTGGCTCTCCGTTGTGGTTGCCGCCGGCCTCGTCCTCGTTCCTCGCCGGCGCGAACGCGAGCAGCCCGCGCCCCCGCCGCTCCCCGGGCGCGCGCGCGCGCTCGTCGTCCTCCCGACGCTCGAGGAGCACGACACGATCGGAGCGGTGATGGACCGGCTGCTGGCTTTGCCGGAAGGCGTCGATCTCCTCGTCATCGACGACGCCTCACCTGACGGAACCGCGGTGATCGCGAAGGAGCGCCTCGCCACCGGACGTGTCGAGGTCCTGGATCGGCCCGGCAAGATGGGGCTCGCGAGCGCATACCTGACCGGATTCCGCCACGCCGCGGAGCGCCGCTACGACCTCGTGGTGGAGATGGACTCCGACCTGTCCCACCGTCCGGAGGAGCTCCCGGAGCTCCTGGCCGGGGCGGCCGGAGCGGATCTCGTCATCGGCAGCCGTTACATCGCCGGCGGGAGCGTCACGAACTGGAGCCGAAGCCGCGTGCTGCTGTCGAAGGCGGGGAACGCCTACGCGAGGATCTCTCTGGGATTCCCGCTCCATGACGCCACGAGCGGGTTCCGCGTGTACCGGCGCCGCCTGATCCAGCACATCCTGGAGAACCCTCCGACGGCTGAGGGCTACGGGTTCCAGATCGAGCTCGCACTGCGCGCCTGGCAGGACGGCTTCGCGGTCGCCGAGAGACCGATCAGCTTCCGCGAACGCGAGCACGGGCATTCGAAGCTCTCGCGGCGCATCGTCGCGGAGGCGTTGTGGCTCGTCGCCGCCTGGGGCGTCAAGGCCCGGCTGGGCAGGAGAAACGCTCTGAGGTCCGCTCCGCACGCCAATCCCCCATAACGTACATTATGGAAACTAACTCGAAGCGCACGACGAGGCGGTGGGCAGGCTGCGGCACTCGGCTCCGCTCATCCCCCGTCGGGGA
Organism: Actinomycetota bacterium; assembly: GCA_045805245.1. Lineage (GTDB taxonomy): Bacteria > Actinomycetota > UBA4738 > UBA4738 > JBJMLN01 > JBJMLN01. The sequence continues at coordinate 2,924 of JBJMLP010000223.1, forward strand.
ACCGCCAGCGTCCAGGCGAATACGACGGTGCCAGCGGTTACGGGGTCAGTCCGAGTCCGCCGACCAGCGGAGCTTGAGGTGTCGGGCCGCACGAGCCTCGTCGAGCCTTCGCACCGGCGTGGTTACGGGCGCCTCACGGAGGAGCTCGGGGGTCGTCTCCGCTTCTCGGGCCACCTGGAGCAGCGCCTCCGCCAGCGCGTCGAGGGTCTCCTTCGTCTCCGCTTCCGTGGGTTCGACCATCAGCGCCTCCTCCACGACGAGCGGAAAAGCGACCGTCGGCGGATGCGAGCCGAGATCGATCAGTCGCTTCGCGAGATCCATCGCGTGGAGTCCCTCGCGCTGGAATCGCTTCGCGGTCGTCACGAACTCGTGCATCGGGCGTCCCGGATACGCGCGCGGGTACGCCTCCGCAACGAGTGCCGCCAGGTAGTTCGCGTTCAGCACCGCAGATTCGGAGAGGCTCTGGAGGCCGTCGGCGCCGTGGATCGTGACGTAGGCGAACGCGCGGACGAGCACGGCGAAGTTCCCCCAGAACCCGTGCACGGGGCCGATCGAGGCGGGACGGTCGTGCTCCAGGGAGAAGGAGCCGTCGGCGTCGTGTTCGACCACGGGCGTCGGCAGGAACGCTGCGAGCTCCTCCGTGACGGCGACGGGACCGGCACCGGGCCCTCCCCCGCCATGAGGAGTCGCGAACGTCTTGTGCGTGTTGATGTGAACGATGTCGAAGCCCATGTCCCCGGGACGGCACCGTCCGAGGATCGCGTTGAGATTCGCGCCGTCGTAATAGAGGAGCCCGCCCGCATCGTGGACGATCCGCGCGATCTCCTGGATCTCTTCCTCGAAGAGGCCGAGCGTGTTCGGGTTCGTGAGCATCAGCCCGGCGACGTCGGTGTCCACCAGCTTCTCGAGCACCGAGACGTCGACGAGCCCGCGGGCATCGGAGGCGACCTTCACCGGCTCGAATCCTCCGATCCGCACGCTCGCCGGGTTCGTGCCGTGGGCGGAGTCGGGAATGATGACCTTCCGCCGGGCGTCGGCCTTCCGCTCGTGGTACGCGCGCATGATCAGCAGGCCCGTGAGCTCTCCGCATGCGCCTGCCGGCGGCTGCAGCGTCGCGCGCGACATCCCGGTGATCGCGCAGAGCGCCCGCTCGAGCTCCCAGAGCAGCTCAAGCGCGCCCTGCGTCGTCGCGTCCGGCTGAAGCGGATGCAGGCGCTGGAATCCCGGCAGCGCAGCGACCGTCTCCGCCATCTTCGGGTTGTACTTCATCGTGCACGATCCGAGCGGATAGGGACCCGTGTCGATCCCGTAGTTCATCTGCGAGAGGCGGGTCACGTGACGGACGAGGTCGAGCTCCGAGACCTCGGGGAGGTTTGGCGGTTCCTCCCTGCGGTGCTCTTGCAAGATCTCCGCGGGAGGCACCTCGAGCTCCGGAAGGCTCGACGCGCGCCGCCCCGGACGCGAGCGCTCGATGAGCGTCCGGTCGTCTCCGGGCGGCCCCTGCCGGCGCACCGGCGCACCGATCACGACAGGACCTCCGCGAACGCGTCCACGTAGTCGTCGATCTGCGCGCGCGTCCGGCGCTCGGTCACGGCGACGAGGAGGACCTCCTCCCCC
>JBJMLP010000224.1:0-5072 GCA_045805245.1 Actinomycetota bacterium
GAAGACGTACTTCACGAACTCGTCGCGGATGCCGGTCTTCAGCTCCTCGAACATCTCGTACGCCTCGCGCTGATACTCGGTGAGCGGGTCGCGCTGCCCGTACGCGCGGAGATGGATGCCCTCCTGGAGGTAGTCCATCTCGTAGAGGTGCTCCCGCCACATGTTGTCGGTGATGTTGAGGAGGACCATCCGTTCGAGGTCGCGCATCACCTCGGTCCCGAGCGTTTCCTCCTTCTCGGCGTAGAGCGAGGTGGCGTCCTCGTTCACCGCCTCCAGCGCGTCGTAGGCGGAGACGTTCTCGAAGTCCGCCGGGGTCACGCGGGTCGGATACACGGTGCCGAGCGCGGTGATCAGGCCCTCGACGTCCCAGTCCTCCGGGAACACGTCCGGGGACACGTACTGGTTCGCGACCTCGGAGACCGACTCGGTGACCATCTCGACCGCCTCGTCGCGGAGATCGCGGCCCTCGAGGATCTTCGTGCGCTCGTCGTAGATCACCTGGCGCTGCGTGTTCATGATGTCGTCGTACTTCAGGACGTTCTTGCGGCGCTCGAAGTTGAGCTCCTCGACCTGCCTCTGCGCGCTCTCGATCGCGCGGGAGACCATCTTCGCCTCGATCGGCTCGTCGTCCGGCCACTTCAGCTTCTCCATGATCGAGGCGATGCGGTCCGAGGCGAACAGCCGCATCAGGTCGTCCTCCAGGGAGAGGTAGAAGAGCGACTCGCCGGGGTCTCCCTGGCGGCCGGAGCGGCCTCGCAGCTGGTTGTCGATGCGCCGCGACTCGTGGCGTTCGGTTCCGAGGACGTAGAGCCCGCCGCGCTCCACGACGTCGTCGTGTTCCGCGTCGGTCTGGGCCTTGAACTTGGAGTAGATCGGCTCGTACTCCGCCTCGTACTCCTCGCGCTCCTGCTCGTCCATCTCGAAGAGGAGGTAGCGGTCGTTGTCGAAGTCGCGGCCGGCCATCTCCTGGCGGGCCAGGTATTCGGGGTTGCCGCCGAGGAGGATGTCGACGCCTCGGCCGGCCATGTTCGTCGCCACCGTGACGGAGCCGAGGCGGCCGGCCTGCGCCACGATCGACGCCTCCTTCTCGTGATTCTTCGCGTTCAGTACATGGTGCGGGATGCCTCGCCGGTTCAGATAGCCGGACAGGACCTCGGACTTCGCGATCGAGACGGTGCCGACGAGGACCGGCTGGCCGATCTCGTTGCGCTCCGCGATGTCCTCGACGACCGCGGTCCATTTCTCGTGCTCGTTCTTGTAGATGAGGTCCTGGGCGTCCTTGCGGACCATCTCCCGGTTCGTCGGGATCTCCACGACGCCGAGCTTGTAGACCTCCTCGAACTCCGTCAGCTGCGTCTTCGCCGTACCGGTCATGCCGGCGAGCTTGTCGTACATCTTGAAGTAGTTCTGGATCGTGATCGTCGCGAGGGTCTGGTTCTCCTCCTTGATGCGGACGCCCTCCTTGGCCTCGATCGCCTGATGGAGACCCTCCGAATAGCGCCGGCCCTCGAGCGTGCGTCCGGTGAACTCGTCGACGATCTTCACCTCGCCGTTCGTCACGAGGTAGTCGACGTCGCGCTTGTAGAGCTCCTTCGCGCGGAGCGCGTTCTGCATGTGATGGACGAGCGGGGTGTGGACGTGTTCGTAGAGGTTCTCGATGCCGAGCGCGTCCTCCACCTTCGCGACGCCGGACTCGGTCACGGCGACGGTCTTCTTCTGCTCGTCGATCTCGTAGTCGTCGTCCCGCCGAAGCTTCGGCACGATCCGGGCGAACGTCTGGTACCACTTCGCGGAGTCGGCGACCATGCCGCTGATGATCAGCGGGGTCCGCGCCTCGTCGATCAGGATCGAGTCCACCTCGTCGACGATGGCGTACGCGTGTCCGCGTTGCACCATGTCCTCGGCGCGCATCGCCATGTTGTCGCGCAGATAGTCGAAGCCGAACTCGTTGTTGGTGCCGTAGGTGATGTCGGCGGCATAGGCCGGTCGCCGCTCCTGCGGCGTCATCTGCGCCTGGATCAGACCGACGGAGACCCCGAGCTTCCGGTAGACCGCGCCCATCCACTCGGAGTCGCGCTTGGCCAGGTAGTCGTTGACGGTGACGAGATGCACGCCGCCCCCGCTCAGGGAGTTCAGGTACGCCGGCATCGTGGAGACGAGGGTCTTTCCTTCACCGGTCCGCATCTCGGCGATGTTGCCCTCGTGCAGGGCCGCCGCTCCCATCACCTGGACGTCGAAGTGGCGCTGTCCGATCGCACGCCACGCGGCCTCCCGCACGACCGCGAACGCCTCCGGAAGGAGGTCGTCGAGGCTCTCGCCGTTGGCGTAGCGCTCCCGGAACTCCGGAGTCTTGGCGGCGAGCTCCTCGTCGGAGAGATCCTTGACCTCGTCCTCGTAGGTCGCCACGAGCTGCGCGACGGAGTCGAGCTTCTTCCGCTTCCGGCCTTCGCCGAGATTGGTGATCTTGTCGAGGACCATGAGGTCTCCTCAGGGGGGTCGTACGGTCGCCGTTCGAGCGCGTCCAGCCGATTCTACCGGAGCCCCTCACGGATCCTTCGGCAGCTCCCGGGGGCGCCTGCAGCTGGAACCGTTCCGCGGGTCGAGATGTTCCCGGGTCTGGTGGCGGGCCCGCCTGGTCTTACTTGATCTCGATGACGCCCTCGCGGATGCCGTACGCGACGGCCTCCATCCGCGAGTGGAGGTGGAGCTTCTCCAGGATGTTGCGGATGTGGTTCTTCACGGTGTTCTCGGAGATGAAGAGCTGCTTGGCGATATCGCGGTTGTTCATGCCCTGCGCGACGAGCTGGAGTACCTCGAGCTCCCGTTCGGTGAGCTTCGGCGCCGGCACCGCCCTCGGCTCGTCGGCGCGCTTACTCATCGTGGCGAACTCCGAGAGGAGCTTCGAGGCCATGGAGGGAGAGATGCGTGACTGCCCCGCCCAGACCGAGCGGATCGCGTCGGCCACCTCCTCGATCGGGATCTCCTTGAGCAGATATCCCGAGGCTCCCGCCTTGATCGCGTCGTAGAGATCGGCCTCGTCGTCGGAGATCGTGAGCATCAGGATCTTCGCGTGCGGGAGGACGTCCTTGAGCTCGCGCGCCGCCTCGATGCCGGAGCGCCGCGGCATCCGGACGTCCATGAGGACGACATCGGGCATGAGCTCCTGCGCTCGTTCGACCGCTTCCGCGCCGTCGGCGGCCTCGCCGACGAGCTCGAGATCGCCCTCTTGGTCGAGAACCATCTGGAGGCCCCGGCGGAACAGGGCGTGATCGTCGACGACCATGACGCGGAGCTTGTCCTGTTCGGCCGGCGCTTCCTTCTTGTTGTCCGCCAACGTCCTCACGCTCCATCGGACAGAGCACTTCCGGACGAAGCGCCCCGAGCTACCCCGCGGATTCTAGTCGATTGCCCGGAGCGCCCTTGTGTTTCGCGCGCTTTCCGTGATGGTCGCGCAGCTGCCGCTCGAGGCGCTGGACGATGCCGTCGAGTGCATGCTCGACGTCGGGACCTTCCGCATGCGCCCGGAAGGTCTTCCTCGGGATGCTGAGCGCGGCCTCGAGGCGGCGGTGACCCTCTGGGCGATGGCGCTCGGCGATCACCTCGATCTCGACGCGCTGGACGCGACGTTCCAGCCGCTCGAGTCGCCGGAGCTTGTGGAGCGCGAGGTCGTGGAGCCGTGCGTCGACCGTGACGCCGCGGGACTTCACGACCAGATCCACGCCGCTCCCCCTTCGGGCCGGGCGCCCCGCTCCGGATGCCGGAGCGGAGAAAGGCTCTCGTCTGGCTGACCTGGTCTTTGACCCCACACTCGCCTGCTGAGGGGTTCACCGCCCACCGGGCCGCTTAGCTCCTTCTCCCGCGGAAGCGCGCTCCCACGAGGCAGGTCTTACGTCTAAACCGCACCATGCTCAGCGACCAAGGGTCGCCTTACGTGGGTCGTTTCGCCTGCGACTGGCATCGACTACCGGGGACGATCCCCGGGCAACCACAGACCCAGACGAGAGCTCTGCCGAGTATAGCGAGCGGGTATCTCGCCGGATATCGCCCGAGCGGCCGTCAGCAATCCGACCTCCCTCGCGCCCTCCTCGCGGAGGATCCTCGCGCACGCCGCCGCCGTCGATCCCGTCGTGAGCACGTCGTCGACGAGCAGGACACGCGCGGGCGGCGACCTCCCGGCGGAACGGAACGCGCCGATCATCGCCGTGCGGCGGTCGACCCCGTTCCGCCGAGCCTGCGAGCCCTCCGCGTCGTTGCGACGGAGGAACGGTTGCACCGGCGCCCCGACGTGCACGCCGATCACCAGCGCGAGCGCGCTCGCCTGGTCGTAGCCCCGCTCCGCCAGCCGGAGCCGGGACAGCGGCACCCACGTCACCGCGTCTGCGGAGAACACGTTCACCGCGGCCATCGCGTCTCCGAGCGCGTCGGCGACGCCGCGCCAGCCCGCGAACTTCAGCCGGTGGATCGCCGAGCGGACCGGTCCCGCGAACAGGAACGGCGCGCGTGCCACGACGACGGGCGGCGGCGGACAGTCCATGCAGTACGACATGGCGACGTCGGTCGGACGCCCGCACCGGCGACACATCGGATCGTCGATCGGAGCGATCGACGGCAGACACGTCTCGCAGAAGGGCCACGAACCACGTCCGCATCCCGCGCATCGCGGTGGGAAGAACAGATCGAGGACGGAGCCGAGCACGCGCGAACGCTAGCGCGCGGTACCGACACCGTTACGGAAGCGCTACCTCCGCGGACACGTCCTTGGAGCGCGCGCGGTCGCTCTCCGGACCGGCTTCGACGCGGAGCGTCCCCTGCGATCGCAGGATCGGCGTGGCCGTGACCTTTCCTCTTCCGGTCTCGCCGTCGAACTCGCGCTCGAGCTCGTGCAGCGGATCGCCGTCGGCGAACAGATGCAGGCGGACATCAACGGGTGGGTCAACCGCGTAGGAGACCTTGACGGAGTCGAGCGCGCACTCCGCTCGCTCGATCGAGACCTTCGAGCCGTCGGGAAGGGCGATGTTCACGTCGATGCGGATCTCGCCCTTGCGGACGCTCGCGCGGGGCCACGGAACGAA
>JBJMLP010000225.1:0-6393 GCA_045805245.1 Actinomycetota bacterium
AGACGTCGCTCGGTGAGTCGGTCGCGCGCGCCCTCGGACGCAAGTTCGTCCGCGTGTCGCTCGGCGGCATCCACGACGAGGCGGAGATCCGTGGCCACCGGCGCACCTACGTCGGCGCGCTCCCCGGCCGCATCGTTCGCGCGATGAAGGAGGCGGGAACGAAGAACCCCGTCTTCATGCTCGACGAGATCGACAAGGTCGGGGCCGACTGGCGCGGCGATCCGTCGTCCGCGCTGCTCGAAGTGCTCGACCCGGCGCAGAACCATTCGTTCCGCGATCACTACCTCGAGGTCGACCTCGACCTCTCCGAGGTGCTGTTCATCGCGACCGGGAACGTCGCCGAGACGATCCCCGGCCCGCTGATGGACCGCATGGAGGTCATTCGCCTCGACGGCTACACCGAGGACGAGAAGATCGGCATCGCCCGGTTCCATCTCCTCGCGCGGCAGGTCGAGCGCAACGGGCTCCGGCCCGACGAGGTGGAGATCACCGACGCCGCGCTTCGCGGCATCGTCGGCGACTACACCCGCGAGGCGGGCGTGCGGAACCTCGAGCGGGAGATCGGCAAGGTCCTGCGCAAGGCCGCGACGAAGATCGCGTCCGGCGGCGTCACGCCGCCGCTCACGGTCGACGAAAGCGATCTGCGCGAGTACCTCGGCCGTCCGAAGTTCTTCTTCGAGGCGGCGGAACGCACGGCGGTTCCCGGGGTCGCGACCGGCCTCGCGGTGACCGGCACGGGTGGCGACGTCCTCTTCATCGAGGCCACGCGGATGGAGGGCAAGGGCCAGGAGGGCCTGACCCTCACCGGACAGCTCGGCGACGTCATGAAGGAGTCGGCGCAGATCGCCTTGTCGTACGTGCGATCGCACGCGGACGACCTCCACGTCGACCCGAAGGCGCTCGAGGGGCGGTTCCACCTCCACGTGCCGGCGGGTGCGGTTCCGAAGGACGGCCCGAGCGCCGGCGTCGCGATGACGACCGCGCTGGCGAGCCTCCTCGCGGACCGGCCGGTCCGTTCCACCGTGGCGATGACCGGAGAGGTCACGCTCCAGGGGCGCGTCCTGCCGATCGGCGGCGTGAAGCAGAAGGTGCTCGCCGCGCACCGCGCGGGACTCCGCGAGGTCATCTTGCCGAAGCGGAACGAGGGCGACCTCGACGAGGTCCCGGAGGCGGTGCGGGAGGAGATGACCTTCCACGTCGCCGAGGATGTCGGCGACGTCCTCGGCGTCGCGCTGGAGGGCACTCCGGCTTCCGCCGCAACGGCTCCTGCCGCCTAGCGCAACCGAACGCGAAACGAGGCCCCGGCGACATGCCGGGGCCTCTCGCGTCTCTCAGGTCGCGACCGCGTTGACGGTCAATCCGGGGAAGTCGTATCCGTCGCCGGAGCGGTACGGATCGGAGATCCGTTCGGTCTCGTCGCGCACCGCCCGTTGCCGGTCCACCGGAACGCTTCGCACGAGGACGGCGGCCGCGCCCGCGAACTCCAGGATGAAGCTCCAGTACTCCTCGAAGCTCGGGAAGCGGAGGTGGAAGTCCATCTCCTCGAGGCGCAGGTCGCCGAAGCCCGCGTCCTCCACCATCGAGCGGAGCCTTCCGTGGTCGGAGAGGGAGAAGACGCCGCCGGGCGCGTTCGGGTCGACGGGCGTCATCATCTCGAGCGACACGAGGGCCTTCGAGATGACCGTCACCCACGGGTTCCCCGCCGGATTCCCCATGACGGAGAAGACGAGCCGGCCGTCCGGGCGGAGCACGCGACGGCTCTCGACGAACGCCGCGGCGGGATCCGGCATCAGCATGTATCCCCAGCGGCAGAGGATCCCGTCGACGCCGCCGTCGTCGAGGTTCGTATGCGTGGCGTCCGCGACGCGTATCTCGGCATTCGTGACACCCAGCTCGGCGGCGCGGCGCTTCGCGCCCTCGATCATGCCGGGGGCGAGGTCGGTCGTGATCAGCCGTCCGGAATCGCCGAGCGCAGGGGCGACGGCGAAGCCGATGTCGCCCGTCCCGGCGGCGAGCTCGAGGATCGTCTCTCCGGGTTGGGCGTTCAGCTCTCGGACCATCCAATCCGTGATGTTCCGGGTGAACTCGCCGAGGAAATCGCCCCGTCGCTCCCATCCGGGCGACATCGCTTCCCAGATCTCGCGTACCCGCTCCGTGGCCTGATCCGTCCCATCGCTCGCCATCCGCACCTCCTCGGGAACGCGCCGATGATAGGCCGCCTCGCCACGTAGGCTGGGGCCTCATGGCGAGCGGCGGAAACGAGCTGACGGAGCGCGATCTCGCGATCCTGCACAAGAGGAGCTTCGCGCATCTCACGACGCTCGGCGCCGACGGGTCGCCGCAGACGACGCCGAACTGGGTCGACGTCGACGACGACGGTCGCGTGCTGATCAATACCGCGGAGGGACGCGCCAAGCCGCGGAACGTCCGGCGCGATGCGCGCGTCTCCCTCTCCGTCGTCGACGCCGACGATCCGTACCGGGCGTTGATGCTCCGCGGCCGCGTGGAGGAGATCACGAACGACGGCGCGGAGGAGCACATCGACGCGATGCAGCGGAAGTACCACGGCACGGAGCCGTATCCGGCTCACGATGCCGAGCATCCGCGCGTCCTGCTGAAGATCCGGCCGGAGCGGATCTCCCGGATGGGCTACCGGCCGTAGCGGATCAGGCGGAGCGCGTCTCCACCGGACGGCAATGCTTGCAGGGCCGATAGCCGGCAGCGGTTGCAGCGGACTCGCTCCGGAACGCCACACGATGTCGCTCCGTGACACGGCGCGCGTCGTGGCACGTCGGAACGCAGAAGATGTGCGTCGTGTCGCTCCCGACGAAGCGTACGCCGGAGGCGGCCAGCCGCTCGATCCCTTCGACGTCGACGCCTTCGGTGTCGAGGAGCTCCCGCTTCATCGGCGCGCCGAGCGCGTAGTTCCCGATCATCCCGTCGCTCCGCACCACCCGGTGACACGGGATCACGACCGGCACCGGGTTGTGGCCGAGCGCGGAGCCGACCGCGCGGACCGCCTTCGGCCGTCCGATCTCCCGAGCGATCCATCCGTAGGAGCGGACCTCGCCCTTCGGGATCTCCAGCGCCTTGCGGAGGACCGCCACCTCGAACTCCGTCAGGCCGCGGAGGTCGTAGCGGAGCTTCCTGCCGTCGCCGGTCGCGAGCGCCTCGGCGAGCCCTCGCGGCGGAGCGGACGCCGCCCGCAGCGCTCGCCGGAACCGGCCCACGAAATACCCCTCGAAGGCCTCGGGGCCCTCGCCCGCCGCGTCGACGCAGGAGATCCCGTCGTCGTTGAACGCCACGTAGAGCGGTCCCCGCGGTCCGTGGATCTCCACGTAGTCGTCCGCCGTCTCGACCGCGCGCATCACGTCGTCGGTCAACCGGGCGGGCGCTTCCTCGCGCAGGCCGCCCAACGCCGTCTCGATGTCGTTCATTTCCGCACCTCCGCTCGCTCGGGTTCGTCGTCGGTGAGCGAGTCGCGAAGCCGTCGGATCCCTCGCGCCGCCTGCGCCTTCACGGTTCCCTCCGGCCGCCCGAGGATCTCCGCGATCTCCTCGTAGGACAGTCCGAGAACGTGACGGAGCACGACCGGCACGCGTTGCTCCTCCGGCAGCGCGAGGACGATCGTCGACGCCAGGTCGTCGGCCGACCGCGAGCGGTCCACGACGAGCAGCTCGCCGCCGCCGAGCGGCTGCGTCGCCGGCCGCCGCGAGGCGCTTCGGAGCTCGTTGCGGAACACGTTCAGCGCGATCGTGAGGAGCCATGCGCGCAGGTGCAGCTCCCGTACCCGCGCGGCGTCGTAGCGTCCGAGCGCGCTGTACGCGCGCAGGAACGTCTCCTGCGCGATGTCCTCGGCGGCCGTGCGGTTACCCGACCAGCGGAGGGCGGCCGTGAAGACGTCGTTCCGGAGCTCGGTGACCAGCGCGGCGAACGCGCCGTCGAGGTCCTCCGCGAGCCGGTCCGACAGCGTTCCTTCGCTCACATCTCTCTCCAACACCGCCGCGGTGCTTCCGGTTGCATCGCTACCATGATGCGCCGGACGAGGGGAGGGGAGGCGGTCGATGCTCGAGCTCGTCGACGTCTCCCGCCGGTTCCGCGACGTCGTGGCTCTCGACGGCGTCTCGTTCTCCGCCTCGCCGGGGGAGATGGTCGGCTTCGTCGGCCCGAACGGCGCCGGAAAGACGACCGCGATGCGGATCGTCCTCGGTGTCCTGGAGGCCGACCGAGGGGACGTCTGCTGGCGCGGACGGGCCGTCGACGCCCAGGCGCGCCGTCGCTTCGGCTACATGCCGGAGGAGCGGGGGCTCTATCCGAAGATGCGCGTGCTCGACCAGCTCGTCTACCTCGGCCGGCTCCACGGCCTCGACGCGGCGGACGCGCCGGCGGCCGCGCGACGCTGCGTGGAGGTCCTGGGCGTCGCCGACCGGGCGCGCGATCCCGTTCAGCAGCTCTCCCTCGGAAATCAGCAGCGCGTGCAGCTCGCGGCGGCGCTCGTCCACAGCCCAGAGTTGCTCGTCCTCGACGAGCCGTTCTCCGGGCTGGATCCGGTGGGTGTCGACGTGCTCACCGGCGTCCTCCGCGAACAGGTGGCGTCCGGGGTCCCCGTCGTGTTCTCCAGCCATCAGCTCGAGCTCGTCGAGCGGATCTGCGACTCGGTGGTCCTGATCGCGCACGGGCGGATCGTCGCCTCCGGGCCGATCGAGGAGCTCCGCTCCCGCGGAGACCGCCGGCTCGTTCGCGTCGAGCTCACCGACGCGTCTCCCGGTTGGGAGGAGATGGTCGCCGGTGCTCGCGTCCTCGAGCGTCTGGCGAGCGGAGCGGTGTTCGAGCTCGATGCAGGGACGCCACCGAACGCCGTCCTCGACGCGGCGAGGGGGGCGGGAACCGTGACGGCGTTCAGCGTGGTGCGGCCGAGCCTCACGGAGATCTTCCGCGAGGCGGTCGCCGGATGAGCGAGACGGAGACGCTCGCCGCATGAGGGCGTCGGAAACGCCACGCGGCGCGCGCCGGGCGATCCGGCTCGTCTCCCGCCGCGAGTTCGTGGAGCGGATCCGCGACCGCGGCTTCCAGATCTCCACGAGCATCACGCTGCTGATCCTCGTCGGACTGATCGTCGCGAACTCCTTCACGAAGCCCGGCGCGACGTACGCGCTCGCCGTGCAGGGCTCCTCCGACGTGATCCGGTCGATCGGCAACGAGGTGTCGGCGGCGGGCGACGCGCAGGGGATTCACGTCGGCGTCAGCTCCGTCGCCTCCCGGGCGGAGGCGGAGCGTCTCCTGCGCGCGGGAACGATCGACGCCGCGATCGTGGAGGGAGAACACGAGCCCGAGATCGTCGTGAAGTCCTCCGCTCCGGATCAGCTCCTCGGCCTCATTCAGGTCGTCGCCCGCACCGCGCTCGCTCGCGAGGCGCTCGCGCGAGAAGGCGTACCACCGTCGCACGTCGACGCCGCCTTGAACCAGCAGCCGCTCCCCGTCCGCGCGCTGGAGCCTCCCGACCCCCATGCGAAATCGAACTCCGCGGTGGCCTTCGTCGGGGTCCTCCTCCTCTACGGACAGCTGTTCGGCTACGGCTTCTGGGTCGCGACCGGCGTCGTGGAGGAGAAGTCCTCCCGCGTGGTGGAGCTGCTGCTCTCCGCGATCCGGCCGTCGGAGCTCCTGACGGGCAAGATCCTCGGCATCGGGCTCCTCGGCCTGCTGCAGCTGACGCTGATGGCGACGATCGCGCTGTTCGTGTCCAACGCGGTCGGGCTGCTCACGTTTCCCGTGGGAGCGCTCGGCGCGGCGGGGCTCGTGATCGTGTGGTTCGCGATCGGCTTCGCGTTCTACAGCACGCTGTTCGCGGTCGCCGGCTCGCTCGTGAGCCGGCAGGAGGACCTGCAGAACACGATGACGCCGATCAGCCTCGTGATCCTCGCGTCCTTCTTCGTCTCGATCGGCGCGCTCACCTCTCCGGACGCGCCGCTCGTGAAGCTCGCGTCGTTCCTGCCGCCCTCCGCGCCGCTCGCGATGCCGCCGCGGCTGATCCTCGGCTCGGCGACGCCGGCGGAGGCGGTGCTCTCGGCGGCGATCAGCATCATCGCGACGGTCGCGATGATCCGCATCGCGAGCCGGATCTACGCGTCGGCGATCCTCCGAACGGGCCGCGTCGGCCTTCGGGAGGTGTGGCGCTCCAGGCAGCCCCCGGAGCCCACGGAGGTGACGACGCCGTAGCTTGCTAGCGTGGCGGGCGATGCCGACGATCGCGCGCTTCTCGATCGCGCCGGTGAAATCCACGGCGCTCCACCATCCCGAGGAGATCCGCCTCGAGCGCCACGGCGCTGTCGGCGACCGCTCCTTCTACCTGATCGACGCCGTGTGATGGTTTTTGGGTGGTTTATTGATAGTTTG
>JBJMLP010000226.1:0-42617 GCA_045805245.1 Actinomycetota bacterium
CCAGATCGCCCGCGTGATACGTGGCGCCCAGATCGCGAGCGAGCTCCGGTTTCGCGCCGTCCGTCACCACATCGAGCACGTGCATCTCGAAGCCGCGCTGGACGCCCAGCATCGTTCCGAACAGCCCGAGCGGACCGGCGCCGGTGACGAGCGCCTTCTTCGGCTCCCAGCGTGAGCGGGAGCCGATCCGCTCCACGTGATCCCACGCCTTCGCGGCGACGCTGATCGGCTCGATCAGGACGGCGTGCTTGCCGAGCGAGGCGTCCACCTTGATCGCCGCGTCCGGTGGCACGCGGAACCGGTCTCGCATGAAGCCGTCGAGACCCTTGATGCCGTGCTCCGTGTACCGGCCGTTCGTGCACATGTCCCACTCGTTCGCCGCGCACTGCGGACACGGGACGGGATCCGGCCGCCGGACGAACGCGACGAGGTGGTCGCCCGTCTCCCATCCGCTGCCGTCGGGAGCCTCCAGCACGCGTCCGAGCGACTCGTGGCCGAGGATCAGACGCTCTTTGCCCGGCGGCGCCTCTCCGTAGGCGCCCTCGACGATCTCGTTGTCGGTTCCGTCCACGCCGACCGCCAGCGTCTCCACGAGGACGGATCCCTCCTCGGCGCCGGGATCGGGGACCTCGAGGAGCTCCGCGCTCCCCTTCCGCTGTGGAACGACCGTGACCGCTCGCATGGCGCCTCCTGTTGGTTCGGTGGTTTCCGCCTCGGTGTGGCCGGAGGTGGAGAGCGTTACAGCCCTGCCGGACCCGGCGCGGCCTCGAACGATACGCTTCCCACCGACGCGCATGGCCCGTCCGAACCGCGTCGTTCGGCGCTCGGGGAGGCCGAAAGGCCCGTTGACCTGCCGATAAACAGCCGCCATCCTGCGGGCGTACAGTTCGTGACCTCGGACACGCCGAGCGAAAGGGGCCGATGACCCGGGCGTCAGACGAGCTCAAGCGGCTCCGGAGCCTCATCTCCGACCTGGACGCCATCGTCTGGGAGGCCGAGCCCGAGACCCTCCGCTACACCTTCGTGAGCGAGCGCGCCGAGGACATCCTCGGCTACCGCCCGAGGGACTGGATCTCGAATCCCGAGTTCTGGGGCGACCACATCCATCCCGACGACCGCGCGGCGACGATCTCGTTCAGCCGCGCCGCGGTCGCGCGCGGAGACGACTACGACATGGAGTACCGCTTCGTCGGCTCCGACGGCTCGATCATCTGGATCCGCGATCTCGTCCACGTCGTACCGGACGACCAAGGGCACCCCGCGTGGCTCCGCGGGCTCATGGTCGACGTGACCGGCCAGAAGATGACGGAGCTCCGTCTCCAGGAGGCCGAGGAGAAGTACCGCACGCTGGTGGAGCGACTGCCGGCGATCGTCTACACCGAGGCCGGCAACGCCGCGATCAACGCCGTGTCCTACATCTCCCCGCAGGTTGAGCGGATCCTCGGCTACGCCGGGGAGGAGTGGCTCCGCAACCCGGAGCTCTGGCGAAGCGTCGTGCATCCCGACGACCGGGCGCGGGTGGAGCTCCAGAACCAGCGCGCGTTGAAGGCGGGCACATCGTTCGTCTCGGAGTACCGCGCGTTGTCGCAGTCCGGAGAAACGGTGTGGTTCCGGGACGAGGCGGTGCCGCTCCGCGATCCGAACGGGGAGATCCTTTCGTGGCAGGGCGTGATGCTCGACGTGACCGCGACGAAGCGTGCGGAGCAGCAACTCGCCCGCGCGGAGCGCCGGTACAAGACCCTGGTCGAGCAATCGCCCGTCGTGACCTACATCGACGCGTTCACGAACGGCGAGGGCGCCGGTTCCGTCGCGTCCGCAGCCGAGGAGTCGACGATCTACATCTCGCCACAGGTGGAGGAGCTCCTCGGCTACACGGCGAAGGAGTGGACGAGCGATGAGAGCCTGTGGGAGCGCATCCTGCATCCGGACGACCGCGAGTGGGTGCTCGCTCAGTCACGGAGGCACGGCCGGAGCGGGAAGCCGTACGGCCTGGAGTATCGCCTCCAGAACAAGGACGGGAGCGTCGTCTGGGTCCACGATTGGGCCATCGTCATCCGGGACGACGACGGGAACCCGAAGTACTGGCAGGGGGTGATGGTCGACATCACCGGCGAGAAGCGTTCGGAGGAGTTGGAGGAAGCGCTCGCGCGTGAGCGCCTGTCGACCGATCAGCTGCGCGAGGCCGACGAGATGAAGAACACCTTCCTTCAAGCCGTCTCGCACGACCTCCGCACACCGCTCGCCGCGATCCTCGGCATGGCGCTGACGCTCGAGCGCGACGACGTCCAACTCGAGCCCGAGGAAGCGAAGGAGATGGCCGGGAGGATCGCCGCCAACGCGCGGAAGCTCGACCGGCTCGTGAACGATCTCCTGGACCTCGACCGGCTCGGACGCGGCATCGTGGAGCTCGAGCTCCAGCCAGTCGACGTCGGAGCGCTGATCTGGCGGGAGGTCGCCGAGTCCGGCGTGATCGCAAAACGACGTGTGCATATCGACAGCCAGCCGATCACCGTGATGGTCGACGAGGCGATGGTGGAGCGCATCATCGAGAACCTCCTCGCGAACACGGTGCGGCACACGCCGGCGAACACCTCCGTGTGGGTCTCCGTCCGCGAGGCCGACGGCGGAGTCGTGATCGCGGTGGAGGACGACGGCCCCGGCGTTCCGGAGGAGCAGCGCGACGCGATCTTCCAGGCGTTCCGCCGGGGGCCCGAGGGAGCCGGCGCGGGCGTCGGCGTGGGGCTCGCGCTCGTCGCGAGGTTCGCGGAGCTCCACGGCGGCCGCGCCTGGGTGGAGGAGCGCGAAGGCGGCGGCGCGTCGTTCAAGGTCTTGCTCTCGAGCGGTCCGAACGCCGAGACCGAACCGCCGGGGGACGAAGAGGAACCCGACGGAAGCCCCGAGAGCAACGGCGACGGGTCCTCGCCCTCCGAGGAGCAGGGCTCCTAAGTCATCTGCGCCAGAACGACGAGCGACTCCGCGTCGGCCCGGATCCTGGCGGACGCCTGCAGGTGCTCCAACCATCCGGACGGAAGCCCCGACGCTCCGGCGGCGGCGCCGAGCAGCGCTCCGGCCACCGCCGCGTTCGTGTCGGTGTCTCCACCGAGCCGGACGACGTGGAGGAGCTCCTCCTCGACGTCGAGCGATCGAGCGACGGCCTGGAGGCCGATCGCGGCGGTGTAGAGGCAGAACCCCTGATCGGGACCGTCGACCGCGCGTTCGGATCCGACCGCGTCGACGAGGAACTCGAGCTCCTCTCCGCCCGGACGATCGAGGGTGACCTCCACGGACTTCCGCACTGCCGTTTCCGGGTCGTCGCCGCGGACGAGCGACGCCGCGGTGAGCGTGACCGCGACGACGGCGGTCCGGCAGCGTTCGTCGTAGTGCGTCAGCGCGGAGAGCCACGGCGCGACACCGAGGAGCGTGATCGGGCGGTTCGCGTAGGCCACCCCGAGCGGTGCGCAGTACATCACGGAGCCGTTGCCGGCGGAAACCTCGGGCCCCCGCTCCTCCCAGACCGCCTGCGCGGCCGCCTCCGGGTCCTCCCCCGCCTGCACTCGGCGGAGGACGCGCCGCGTCAACGCTCCGACGTCCTGCGGATCGGAGTTCAGCCACTCCACGTGGCGAGCCAGGAGGTCGTGCGGGACGAGGGAGCCGTGATACGCGAGGCTCCGCACGAGATTGAGGGCCATCGCGGTGTCGTCGGTCGTCGTGCCCGGAGGCAGCCCCATCCACGGGCGTTCGAACGGAACGAGTGGGTCGGGGATGTCATCGCGCCGGGAGAACTCGAACGGGGCTCCCAGCGCGTCGCCGAGCGCGAGCCCGAGCACGGAGCCGACGACCCGGTCGGCGATGTCGGCAGCCACGTCGAAGGAGCCTATCTGCCGGCGGTCGCTGCCTGCGCCAGGACCGGAAGGCTGCTCGCTTGGGCACGAGGTCACGTCCCCGCGGGCGCTGCTAGGCTTGCCGGACCGATGGACAAGCTCGGACCCCGACATCGCATGTGCCGCCGCGTGGGCGAAGCCCTCTGCGGCCGGCCCAACTGTCCCTCGCTCAAGCGGCCCTATCCGCCCGGCCAGCACGGCCGCGGCCGCAAGCGCCCGACGGAGTTCCACATGCGTTTGGTCGAGAAGCAGAAGCTCCGCGCGATCTACAACGTCGGCGAACGGCAGATGCTCAACTACTTCACCCGCGCGAACTCCCGGAAGGGCGTCACGGGCGAGGAGCTCCTCCGCGAGCTGGAGTCGCGGCTCGACACGGTGGTCCTCCGGCTCGGCTTCGCGCTGACGATGCGCCAGGCCCGCCAGCTCGTCTCACACGGGCACGTCACAGTGAACGGAAAGCGCGTCGACGTTCCGAGCGCGAAGGTGAAGCCGGAGTCGACGATCGAGGTGGTTCCGAAGGCCCGCGCGTTCGTCGGCGTCCGCGAGGCGCTGGAGATCGCCCCCGAGCCGCCGGGCTACCTGTACCGGAACAAGGAGCAGTACCAGGGAACGCTGTCGCGTCTCCCGGAGCGCGACGAGGTTCCGCTGCCGGTCTCGGTAGAGGAGCGCCTCGTCGTCGAGTACTACTCCCCGCGTACCTAGGCGTCCGGGATGTCCGAAGGCTCCAGCGCGCTTCGTACGAACCGCACGACCTCTCGCTCACGCATCTTGAGCGCCGTGCGGCTCTTGTCCTCTCCGACGACCGCGCGGAGCACGCTCGCTTCGGTGAGCGACCCGATCACCGCCGTGTAGAGCGTGAACAGCAGCAGCGCCGGATCCTGGCGGCGGATCGTTCCTTCCTTCATTCCCGCCTCGAGGAACGCCATCGCCCGGATCCGCAGCGGCTCCAGTGCGCCCGCGAATCGCTGGAACGCGTCCGGACCGATCCTTCCCGCCTCCCGGACGAACATCGGGAACTCCGGCCACTCTCCTGCGAGCTTGAACACCGCGTGGATGACGGCCTCCCCGCGACCCCACGTCGATTCCGTCTCCTCGATCGAGTCCGTGATGACCTCCGCCAGTCGGTCGCCGGCAGCCGCGAGGCACGCCTCCAGCAGCGCCTCCTTCGTCGGGAAGTAGTAGAGGAGCGTCTGCTTGCGGATGCCGACCGCCGACGCGATCGCGTCGAGCGACGTCGCGTTGTAGCCGTCCCGGCCGAACGCCTGGATCGCCTCCTCGATCAGGAGGTGCTTGCGCTGCTCGCCACTCGGGCGCGTCATGTCCAGGCCGACGGCTTCGCGCGGCGCGGCGACTTCGATCCCTCCCAGACCCGGAGCCAGGAGGGGCCCTGCGGTCCCGACGACGCCGGCGTCTCGCCTTGTTCCGCGCGCCGGAGCGCCTCCCACCACGTCGTGCGGTCCTCGTCGAGGAGCGCCGCGATCGCCTGCGTCATCCTCCGGGAGAGGTCCTGATGCGACTCGCCCTCCTCCGGGTACAGCGGCCGTCCGTACCGCATCGAGATCGGCGGACGACCCGGCCGAGGCCAGCTCCGCCCCTTCGGCATCGCCGCGTACGCGCCTCTGATTCCGATCGGGACGACCGGGATCCCGAGCTCGATCGACAGTCGCGCCGCGCCGTGTCGGAACCGCTGCGTCCACCCGTCCGGAGACCGCCCCCCTTCCGGAAAGACGACCAGGCTCCAGCCGTCGCGAACGAGCTCCTTCGCGGTGTCGGTCGCGCCGCTGCCGCCGGCCCGGTCGATCGGAAAGGCGGCATACGCGAGGGCGGTGAACGCGCCGCGCCACCAGACGTCGAAGAAGTAGTCCTTCGCGGCGCCGACGGCGGTCTTCTCGCGGAACCGGTCCGGGAGCGTCGTCATGATCAGCGAGGCGTCGAGGTGGCTCGTGTGGTTCGAGACGAACATCACGGGTCCGCGTACGCCCGCCAGCCGATCGCGCCCGTAGACGCGCGGCGCGGTCTCGTTCCAGACGACCGGCCGCAAGCCGTAGCGGAGGATCAGCTCTCTCGCCGCCCCCGCAGCCGGGGTTCGCGCCCAAGCGGTCGGGAAGATACCCGGCTCCTTCTCGGTCGCGTACGGCTCCGCGGAGCGTGGGACGAGCGGCCGGCGTCCCCACCGCCAGCCGCGGGCGATCTCGCTGAGCTCGTCCTTGACGCTCGCCATCAGTGCACGTCCGCGATCGCGAGCGGCGGGTTGTGGAAGTACGTCATCGACGGACTCCGCCCGACCGTCTCGCCCGCCATCTCCAGCGCGTCGGAGAACGACGTCGCGGAGCGGAACCCCATCCTCGCGGCCGCCTTACGGTTCCCGCCGACGAAGATCACGTCTCCCAGATAGTCGAGCGCGTGCGCACCCCAGTACCACATGTAGAACGGATGCACGCCGTGGTACGCGTAGCTCGTCCGGTACAGGTGGATGTACCAGGGATCGGTCGCGTACTTCTCCTCGTATTTCGACTCGATCGTGCTCGGATCCGTCGTCGCCGCCAGGACCTCCTCGTAGAAGTCGACGTAGGAGGGATGGTGGATCTGGTTGAACTCCGGCTCCAGCGGATGGAACAGGATCATCGCGCCGCCCGGGCGCACGAGCGGCTTGTTGCGGTACATGTTGAACAGATATCCGAGTCCGAGGCAGTGCGCGAGGATCGGATTCATGATCGAGTTCACGTTGTAGGGGCAGATGTACGGCAAGCCAACGACGAGGATGTCCGACTGGCCCTGCACCTCCACGAGTTGCTGCTTGTGGAGATTCGAGAGCGTGATCTCGTGGACGGCCTCCGTCTCCCCCGCGGTGACGCCGGTGATCTTGTACGGCGCCTCGATGCGGCGGAACACCTCCCGCCGGATGCGGGAGGGCGCCATGTCGTTCGCCTTCTTCGCCGCGTAGAACATCCCCTGGTCGGCGACCGACCACTCCCACTCGCGCTTGTTCAGGAATCCGAACTGCTTCGGGAACGTGTCGTTGTTGAGCGTCGTCTCGATCGTGAAGATGCGGACGTGGTCGGCGAGGAGCCTTCCCATCCGCGTCGCGGAGTCGTGGATCGCGGAATGTCCCTCCCGCGGATCCATGTACGACCGTGAGTGGAGCATCGTCTCCACGTTGTGGTGGTGCTTGAGAGACTTGTAGCTCGCGAGGCCGACGGGAACGGACTTGTGGCCGCCGTCCATCGCGACGAGGTTGATGTTCACGTAGACGATCAGGTCCGACTCCGCGGCGCGGCGGTTGATCTCCACGTCCTCGCCCTTGTCGGTCTTTCCGATATGGAGGAGGTTGTCGCGGTCCTCCGCATCGTGATTCTTCAGATGCTTCGGATAGAAGGAGCGGAACACTCGCTCGCCGACCGCGCGGCGGATCTCCGCGGCTGTCATCCTGCGGTGCAGCGAGTTCGCGACGACCAGCTCAACGTCCTCGACGCCTGCCCGCGCCGCGAGCTCGATCACGTGCTCGATGATCCGTTGGCGGATGTCGGGCGCCACCATCGGTGGAAGCGGCAGCGAGATGTCGTCGAACGCGATCGTGAGCTTCATGCCGGGCTTCAGGAGCTCCGAAAGCGGTTCGGAGTTCTGCGGATGAAGCAGCGCCTTCCGGATCGCGGCGTCGACGTCTCCGATCCCGGGGAGTGGATCCGGCGGATACACCACCCGCGTCCCCATCGGGAATTTCTGCAGGCGGAAGCCCTCTCCTTCGTGGACGAGAAGCGGCGGCGTGCGCTCGTCCACGTCCAGCACGAATCCTGGTCTCGTCATCGGTTGAGCTCCCCTCGGTTCTGCATCGGATCGAACGCGACCTTCACGGTTCCGAGCTTTCCAGCGCCGAACGCGTGGTCGATCGCGTCGCGCCAGCGATCCAACGGATACGTCGCGCCGACGAGGCGCTTGATGGGCGCGTCGGCGGTCAGTTCCAGGGCGATGTCGAAGCTGGACCGCGTCCTGCCGTTCAGCTGCTCCTCGCCGCTCGTGTACGCGCCGACGAGCTCCAGCTCCCGGAACCACACCGGCGTCAGGTCTGCGCCGGATGGGATCCCGGTCAGGATCACCCGGCCACCCGCCTTCGTCGTCCGCAGCGCGAGGTCGAGGGAGCTCCTCGACCCGACGCACTCGAGCGCGACATCGACGCCCCCGAGGAGGAAGGGCGTTCCCCGCTCCGGCGTGAGCTTCACGGAGCGCGTCGCGCGCCGGAGCGATCCGATCGCGCGGTCGGGCGTCACGGTCTCGGAGGCGCCGAGCTCCATCGCGAGGTCGCGCTGATGCTCGTGCTTCGCCACGACCGTGATGCGTCCCGCGTCGGTGAGCTTCCGCAGTGCCAGCGTGACGAGCAGTCCGACGGTTCCGGCGCCGATGACGAGGACGTCGGCGTCGGGCTCGACACGGGCCGCCAGCGCGGCGTGAACGGCGCAGGCGAGCGGCTCGATCAGCACCGCGGGCTCGTCGTCGATCGCGTCGGGAACCTCGTGGAGCTGCGATCGGTGCGCGACCAGCATCCGGCTCCAGCCGCCGCCGGTGTCCTTGCAGTAGCCGGTCTGCAGGCCCGCGGAGAGATGTCCCTCCGTCACGTGATCGCAGCGGCCGAGGTGGCCGGACGCGCACGCGGCGCACGGCGCGAGGCCGCGCGCGTAGCAGTTGAGCACCGGGTCGAGGACGACGCGCGTGCCGGCGGAGAGGCCGTCCGCGTCGTCGAGCAGCTCTCCGACGACCTCGTGGCCGGGAACGAACGGCAGCGACACGAGCGGAGAGAAGTAGAAGCTCGACTTGCCTGCGAGGAGGGCGAGATCCGAACCGCAGATGCCGGACAGGCGTGGACGGACGCGGACCCATCCGTCGGCCGGCGGCTCGGGATCACGCTTGTTCACCAACCGGATCGGCGCGAGCGGGCCGGAGAGCAATCCGGGGACCCGTTCTCCGACCGCCTTCGCGGCGAGGAAGCGCGGGGCGGAGCGGAAGAGCTCCAGCGCAAGGCTCATCTCGCGACCGCCGGTCTCGGCAGGCGCACCCGCGGAGAGCCCTCCGCCATCCCCCACTCCTCGATCGGCCACCGACGCCTGCGGGCGACGCGGAGCAGCGCGGCATCCGGGCTGACCACCACGGGGTTGCCGACCGCGCGGAGGAGCGGCAGATCGGAATGTGAGTCCGCGTACGCGTAGGACTTCTTCAGGTCGGCCCCCTCGGACTCGGCGTACCGGCGAAGCCACGCCGCTCGTGCCTCTCCGACGAGCGGAGGGGCGGCCAGGTAGCCGGTGAACCGGCCGTCCTTGACCGCGAGCCTCGCCGCGATGACGAGGTCGAACAGCGGAGCGAGCGGCTGCACGAACTCGTCCATCGCGGCCGTCACCAGGATCGTCCGATGACCCGCGGCTCGGTGCTCACGGATGCGCCGGATCCCTGCCGCGGAGACCTTCTGGTACATGAACTCCGCGACGACGTCGCGCACCAGCTTCCGCACGCCTTCCACCGACGCTCCCTCGTACCGGCGGTAGAACGTGCGAAGGAACTCTCCGCGGTCGCGCCGGTCCGCCATCAGGTACGACGGGATGCGCGCGGCGACGGAGAGCATCTCCTTCGGCCAGTCGTCCGGCGCCAGGTCGGCGAGCCGCGCCCACACGTAGGACTCCACGACGTTGGAGGTGAGGATCGTGCCCTCCATGTCGAACACCGCGAGACGGAGCTCCTCCCCCTCGGCGATGCGCACCTTCGGCGTCGTCCGCCTGGTGGAGAGGTTCCGCAGGCTCGCGGTCACCGCCGGACAGTGGACGTCCTGGAGGTAGTGCCGCCAGTCGATCACCGCGGAGTCGAAGTAGAACGCGGCGCGATCCCCGTCGCCGAGCGCTCGGTACAGCCCGAGCGTTCGATCGTCGGTGTAGATCACCTCCGCCTCGGTGTACGCGCCGTAGAGATCGGCATACCGGCGGATGAAGTCGAGGCGGTTCTTGTCCTTGTCGACGCGTCCCACCAAGTCGCGCATCCGCTTCGACTTCGGTAGGTGCGTCACCACGCGGTCGGCCGCCTTCGCGAGCTTCTCGCCGGTGGAGAGCAAGCGCTCCACGCGGAGCGCTCCTGGGAAGCTCCACTCCGGCACGCGGATCTCGCCGCGCCCGCGCTCCGGGAGCGGATGCTGCTCGAAGTACTCGCGCACGATCTCGTAGAGGCCGTGGTACTGGAGCGGGTGCCGGCTGCCGGAGCTGACGTGGAAGTACTGAGCCTTGGCCGGCTCCGGGGGCGTCGCCGCCACCACGAGCATCGCGTTCACGACGAGATCGACCGGGATGATGTCGACGATGCCCTCGGGGATCCCGGGGAACTCGGGGATGTTCCCCTGCCCGTACGCGAGGATGATCGGCTCCGCCATCTTGAAGCCCTCGATCCATCCCGGCGCCGGGTGCTCGAGCGCGCTCTCGATGATCGAGGGCCGCACGATCGAGAGCGGAAGGTCGGCGTCGCGCGCGAGCTCCTCCACGGCGCGCTCGCCCATCGCCTTCGTGAACGTGTAGAGGTCCGGCCATCCGAGCGTCTGCGCTCGCGCGCGCCCGTAGTTCACGAGGCGCTTCGTGACCCAGTCCTTGCGCCGCTGCTCCGCGTCGCCGGCGACGGTCTGGGGACCCGCGCGCGAGTGTTCCTTGCGCGCCTCCTCCATGAAGTGGTCGAGGAGCTCGGGCTTCCGGGAAGCGGCCTCGACGTCTCGACGGGCGGTGAGCGCGAGGTCCGCCTCCGTGCGCCAGTCGACGCGATGGTCCAGCGTCGCCTCGGGAACGACGCCCTTCTTCATGCCGGCGACGTAGGCCGTGGAGACGTGGACGAGGTGCGGCGTCGAGCCGCTGGCGCGAACCGCCTCGTAGAACTTGACCGCTCCGAGGAGGTTCGTCTGGAAGCCCTCGTCGATCGGCGGATCGAAGGAGACCTCCGCGGCACAATGCAGGACGACGTCGAGATCGCTCGGGAACGGCGGAGGTGCTTTCGTGAAGTCGCCGTCGACGATCTCCACTCGGTCATCGAGAAGCTTGATGAGGCCTTCGTCTCCGTGCTCCTTGCGAAGGCGGTCGAACGAGGGCCGCTTGATGAGGGTCTCGATCCGATCGCGACCGGTCGCTCCGAGCTGCGGCCGAACGAGGAGGACGATCTTGGCGTCGGGGACCGAGGAGAGGACCTTCTCGAAGACGGCCTGCCCGAGGAATCCCGTCACACCCGTGATGAGCAGGCGTTTTCCGGCGAGTCGGCCCGCGACGGGGGCGGAGGAGTTCTCTACCATGCGGTAGATACTGGCATCTACCAGTTGGTAGGTCAACTCGTTACCCGGACGCCGGCGGGCGTTAGTTCCTTGCTTTCAGTTCCTCGAGGACGGCCTTCGCGTTCGCCTCTCCGACCACGTTGCCCTTGCGCCGCAGGAGTTCCAGAGCCTCCTCCACCACCGACTCCGCTTCGCGGTCCCGGTCCTGCAAGCGAAGCACCTCCGCCAGGCTCATCAGCGCATGAGCTTGCAGGTTCAGGTAGTCGGTCTCGCGCACGAGCGCGGCCGCCTCGCGCGCGAAACGTTCCCCTTTCTCCTGTTCGCCGAAGCGCGCCAAGGACTTCGCGCGGAGCTGGCGCCATCGCACGCCGGCGTCGGCGTCTCCCTCGATCGTGATGGTCTCCGCGAACTCCGAGAGCTTCAACGCTTCGTCGTAGCGACCCTCCGCATAGATCGCGTCTCCGAGGTCCGGAGCCACGCTGGAGAGATGGCCGACGTCGTTGATCCGATCGAGCATCTCGTACGCGACGCGAAGCTCCGCCTCCGCCTTCGCCGGTTCCCCCGCGAGCATCTCCAACGCCCCCGAGTCACGGTGAACGGCCGCGAACGTCACCTGATCCCCGAGCTCCTGGGCGAGCCTCCTCCCCTCGGCGATGCTGGCACGACCCTCGTCGAACATGCCGCGCATCGAATCGAGCTCCGCCCGGGTCCTCGCCGCGGCAAGTTGAACGCGCGGATCGCCGACGCCGTCTTCGACCAACTCGTCCAGACGCCGGAGCCCCTCCTCCACAGGCACCGGTCCGACGTCCAGCCCGAGGAGGAGCCATCGGAGGATCTCTCCGCGCTGGCGGACGTCTCCCGCGCTCGCGGCATGGGCGAGGGCCTGCTCCAGCATCTGCCCCGATTCCGCGACGTGGCCCTGCCAGAACCTGACGGTGCCGAGGATGCGCTCCGCCTCGGACATCCCGAGGTCGTCGCCCCATTCCTCGAAGGAAGCGAGGTAGCCCCCGGCCTCCGCGAGCGCGGCCGCCTGCTCGATGTCGGGATCGAGGAGCAGACGCGCGAAGACCCGGCGCAGCGAGGCGCGCGCCTCCAGCAACGGGTCGTTCGCGGCGCGAGCGGCCTCCACCGCATCCGTGAGGGTGTCCTCCGCTCGAGCGATATCGACGTACGCGAGGGCGACGCCGAGCTCCGCGAGCAGCTCCGCGCGGAAGTGATCTCCGTCGGGGAGAAGCTCCACCGCCCGATGGAACAGGTTGACGGCGGACTTCACCTCCCCCCGGTCGAGTGCTCGGCGTCCCGCGCCGCCGAGCTCTCCGGCAGCCTCCTTGGCAAGCGCCGTGGTGTGTTCGTCCGGCGGCCCGAGGTCCACCGCGTACCGATACGCGCTCTCGAGATGGGCACCTCGAACCTCTCCGAACTCCGAAGCGCGGTCTCCCGCCTTCGCCAGAAGCCACGACGCGAACCGCGCGTGGAGATCCGCCCGCGCACGCTTCGGCGTGGAGTCGTACGCGGCGTCGCGAACGAGGACGTGACTGAAGCGGAACGCGTCCTCTCCCACGAATGTCGAGGCATCCGGCCGAACGAGCTCCTTCCGAAGCAGCGTCTGGAGGTGTGAGCCGACCCGCGGGCGGTCGCCCTCCGGCGAGAGCTCCGTGATGGCTCCCCACCAGAACGTCCTCCCGATCACCGAGGCGCGTTGCACGACCGCGCGTTCGTCGGGCTCCAGCTGGTCGAGCCGCGCCGCGAGCAACGCGTGGATGGTTCCGGGCACGTCCACCTCCGAGAGGTCGCCGGTCGGCGTCCAGTGACCGTCGCTCCGCTGGAGACGGCCCTCGTCGATCAGCATCCGCAACATCTCCTCGACGAACAGCGGATTGCCCTCCGCCGCGGAGGAGATGCGTTCCCCGGTATCGCCGGTCAGGCCGGCCGCTCCGAGGAGGTTGGCGATCAGCTCCTTCGACTGGGCGTCGGTGAGCGGCTCGAGCTCGATCACCCGGGTTTCGCGAAGCCAATCCGGGCGGAGCTCGCGAAGGTCCGGGCGCGACGTGCAAAGCAGGACGATCGGATGACCGGTGCTGAAGCCGATCACGTACTGGAGGAGATCGAGGAACGTCGGCTCCGCCCAGTGGAGATCCTCGAGCACGACCATCAGAGGACGTTCCGCCGCCACGATCTCCAGGAGGCGGCGCACGGCCCAGAACGTCTGCTGGATGTCACCGGTCGCCTCCGCAAGACCGACCGCGGCTGCGAGGCGCTCCGCGACGTTGTTCCCGTCGACCGCGTCGACGGTGACCGCGACGATCTTCGAGCGACGCTGTTCGGGCCCGTCGGCGTCCACGACGCCCGCCGCGGCGTCGACGAGCTCCACGACCGGAAGAAGGCTGATGCCCTCGCCGTAGGGCAGGCACCGCGTGGACAACACGTGGGCTTCGTCGCCGGTCCTCGTCACGAACTCGTTGACGAGACGCGTCTTGCCGAGGCCTGCGTCGCCGAGGACCGTCGAGGAGCCGCACGCTCGCCGCTCCACGGCATCGTCGTAGGTCCGCTGGAGGGCCCGCAGCTCTTCCTCGCGGCCGACGATCGGAGAGTCGAGACGCCTTTCGAAGGGAACCGCGACGTTCAGCACCTCCAGCAGGCGGAACGCGGGCATGCGCTCGCTCTTTCCCTTGAGCTCGAGCGGATCGACGGCGTCGACACGGACTGCGTCCCGGACGAGGCGGCGTGTCTCCTCACCGAGGAGGATCTCTCCCGGCTCGGCGGCCTGCTCGAGGCGGGCCGCGACGTTCACGGCATCTCCGGTCACGAAGGTCTGGTCATCCGTGGGATCCACGGCGACGACCTGCCCCGTGTTCACGCCCGTCCGGATCTCCAGGTGCGCGCGCCAGCCGCGTTCGAGCTCCGCGTTCAACGTTGTGAGGAGATCGCGCATCTCCGAGGCGGCGCGGAGGGCCCGGAGCGCGTCGTCCTCGTGGACGGTCGGAACGCCGAAGACCGCCATCACCGCGTCCCCGATGAACTTCTCGACGGTGCCGCCGTGCCGCTCGATCGCGGCCCGCATCTCATCGAAATAGCGCGACATCACGCCGCGGAGCGACTCCGGATCGAGCTGTTCTCCCAGCGAGGTGGAGCCCACCACGTCGGAGAACAGGATCGTGACGGTCTTGCGGACCTCCATCGTGTGGGCAGTCTACGGGGGGCGCCCCTCGCCTTCCGTCTCCGTCAGGCGTTCCGAACGGCGGCACTCCAGGGCCTCGGGACGGCGCCCCTGAGCTCGATGTTCTCCTTGCCGAGGAACGTCGCGAGCTCGCGGAGAGCGAGCGCGATCCCGGATCCCGCCTCTCGCGTCACCGGAACACCCGGCTCGGCGAAGACACGGTGCACGACGAGCTTTCCGGCTTTCCGATCGTTCTCCACGTCGATGCGACCGACGAGCTCGTCCCCGTGGAGGATCGGCAGCGCGTAGAAGCCGTAGATGCGCTTCTCCTTCGGGGTGTAGAACTCCGCGCGGTAAACGAAGTTCCACATCAGCTCCGTGCGATCGCGGTCGCAGATGAGGTTGTCGAACGGCGAGAGGAGAGTCGTGCGAGGCTCCCAGTTCCCGGTCTGGATGCGCTGGAGGAGCGGAAGATCCTCCGAGTGGACGAACCACTCCTCGGGGAGCGGCATGCCCTCTGCGTCGAGAACCTCCACCTGCTCGATGAAGCCCTCTTTGCGGAGGCGCGCGAGCACCCGCGGAAGGTTCGGATACACGTAGCGGATGAAGTGGCGCACGATGTGTCGCGCCGTCGCGACACCGAGCGCGCGGAGCGATCTCTGCGACGCGATCCGCACCGCCTGCGTGTCTCCGAGGCGCTCGCGGGGCGCCCACTCCGGCAGCCAGCGCTCCGTGAGGTCCCACCAGCGCTGCGCGCCGGAGCGCCCCACGACCATCAGGAGGCCTTTCGTCCACATGATGTCGAGCATGCGGCCGACGTTCCGCTCGTTGGTCCAGCCTCCCGACCTCCAATCGCGCTCGGAACGGTCCTCCAGGTCTCGCGAGCGAAGGGGACCGCGTTTCCGCAACTGCGACACGATGTAGCGACGCAGCGGAGCGCTGTCCGCGTACCACTCGCGGATGCGCCGCGCGTACTCGGCATCGCTCGTCCATGCCCTGCGCATCTGGAAGCGGTGGATGGGATAGTCCTCCGTCAGCACGATCGCTGCCGCGTGCGCGAAGTATTCGAAGAGCGTGCGGTCCTCCCACAGCAGCCGGTCGAGCGCCGAAGGGTCGAACGGTCCGACACGGCTCCACGTGACGACGAGATGGCTCTTCGCGACGTAGGAGATCGGATCCAACTGAAGGCATCCGAGCTCCCGCACGAGGTCGAGGATCCCCTCCGCGTCCGGCGCTGGTCGTGGCCCCGCGAGGCGTTGCTTGGCCACGGCGAGACGGCGCGCATCGCGAAGCGAGACCTGTCGGAGCGCGCGGGCCGGAGGGGGCACGAGCCGAAGCGTAGCGGCGGCCGCCGACAGTTCCGGAAAGGCGTCCTGACCTCGGTAGACTCGCGGCCTCATGGAGATCTCCGAGCTTCAGGACGTCCTTCGGCGCACCTATCTCGAGCGCGATGCGCGCCGCGGGCCCGACGCGACCTTCCGGTGGCTGACCGAGGAGGTCGGCGAGCTCGCGAAGGCCCTCCGCGGCCACGACCGGGAGAACCTCCAGCACGAGTTCGGCGACGTTCTCGCGTGGCTGACCTCGCTCGCCTCGCTCACCGGCGTCGACCTCCAGACGGCGGCCGAGCACTACGCGAACGGGTGCCCGAAGTGTGGCCACATCCCGTGCGACTGCCGGTTCGAGTGATGGAGATCCGCACGCCGACGGAGGAGGAGCGCGAGGAGATCGCCTCGCTCATGAGCATCTCGCTGAACTTCGGTCAGGCCTGGGCGGAGCGCCGCGCGCCCTTCTTCCGCCTGGGGCAGTTCCTCGTCGCCGTCGACGAAGGCCGCGTCGTGGCGACGTCGGCCGCGCGACCGTTCCTGCAGTGGTTCGGCGGACGCGCGCTTCCGATGACGGGCATCTATGCGGTCGCGACGCTCCCGGAACACCGCGGCGGCGGCCTCGCTTCGCGGCTCGTGACGCAGCACCTGCACCGTGGTCGCAACGAGGGGGCGGTCATCTCCGCGCTCTATCCGGCAGCGCTTCGCCCGTACCGCCGCCTCGGGTACGAGCTCGCCGGCACCTACACCGATCACCGCGTCGCGCTCTCCGATCTCCCGACGGGCCGGGGTCCGCTCCGTGTCGAGGAGTACCGGCCGGAAGACCTCGATGGAGTCAGGGCAGTGTTCCGCGAGGTCATGGAAAGGCAGAACGGCCCGATCTACTCAGAGCTCGAGGACTGGTGGACCGAGCGGATCCTCGCGACCTCGGAGCCCGGCGTGCTCTTCAGGGTCGTCGTCGTCCGGGCAGAGGACGGCGCCGTCGAAGGCTTCTGCCCGTTCCGGCACGGAAAGGCGGGCACTGGTTCCGACCTCGACTTCTCCTTCGGGATCGAGACCTCTCACCTGGTCGTTCGGTCGGAGGCGGCGCTGCGATCGCTGCTCGCGTATTTTCGAGGCTTCCGCGGGCTCGGGGAGACGCTGCAGTTCTCCGGACCACCGGCGGATCCGATCGCACTCCTCGTCGACGAGCAGAAGCTCAAGCCGGCGTGGACGTTCCGTTGGATGCTGCGCATGCTCGACGTTCCCGGAGCGCTCGAGGCGCGCGGCTACCCGCCGGTCTCGGGCTCGGTGGACATCACGCTTCGCGACCCGGCCTTCCAGGAGGACGACGGTGCGACGTACCACCTCGAGGCCGACGCGGGAAAGGTCCGCGCGTCGCGGGTCGAGGCCGGACCCGGCGCGACGACGTCGATCGGAACGTTCTCCTCGCTCTTCACCGGATACACGTCACCGGCCGACGCGGTCCGCGTCGGCGCGCTGGAGGCCGACGACGCGGCTGTCCACCTCCTCTCGGCGCTGTTCGCGGGGCCAGCGCCGTGGCTCCCCGAGTGGTTCTGATGGATTTCGCGATCCGCGACGCGCACGTGCGCGATTGGCCGGCGGTCGCGGGATTGCTCGTCGAGCTCGGCCGCGACGTGCCGGAGTCCGCGACGACCAACCCCTCCCACGTGATCCATTTCGGCGGTCATCTCGCCCGGCGGGAGTGCGTCACGATCGTCGCCGACGCACGAGCCTCCCTGCTGGGGTTCCTCGACATGGAGTACCGCCAGCGCCTCGGCCACCACCGGCCGCAGGCATGGGTGAACGACCTCGTCGTGACGGAGAGCGCGCGGAGCCGCGGAGTGGGCAAAGCCCTGCTGGACCGCGCGGAGGAGCTCGCGCGAACGCGCGGGTGCTTCCGGATGTCGCTCGAGACCGCGGCTTGGAGGGACCGGACACAGGCCTTCTACCGGCGGGAGGATTGGATCGACTACGGCACGTGGTTCATCAAGGTGCTCGACCCGAACTGGAAGCCGCGCAGCGCGGCGCAGTAGACCTGCCACACTGCGAGTGGATGTTCAATATCGGCGTTCCCGAGGTCGTGATCATCCTCGTCGTCGTTGCCGTCGTCTGGCTGTTGGTGCGCCGGAGCCGGAGGTAGCCTCAGCGCGCGAACAGGTGCTCGGCGATCTGGACGGCGTTCAGCGCCGCGCCTTTCCTGAGATTGTCGCCGCACGCGAACAGGAGCAGCGTCTCCGGCCGCTCGGGCGCCTGCCGGATCCGCCCGACCAGCACGTCGTCCCGACCGGCCGACTCCAGCGGACTCGGATAGACACCCGCGGCCGGATCGTCCATGACCTCCACACCGGCCGCGTCTCGGAGGAGCTCCCGCGCCTCGTCCGGCGCGATCGGACGGGAGAACGTCGCCGCCATCGAGACCGCATGCCCGACGGGAACCGGAACCCGCACGGCCGTCGCCCACACCTCCAGGTCCGGCACGCCGAGGATCTTCCGCGGCTCGGCCATCATCTTGAGCTCCTCGCCGGTGTAGCCGCCGTCGGAGAAGTCGGCGATCTTCGCGACGACGTTGTAGGCGATCGTCTTTCCGAACACCTCGCCGGAGGGCATCGAGCTCCAGTCGGCGTGACCCATCTCCTCCTCCGACCCGTGGAGCTTCTCGATCTGCTCCGCGAGCTCGCGGATGCCTTTCTGACCGGCACCCGACACCGACTGGTAGGAGGAGAGCACGAGCGATCGAAGTCCCGCCGCGCGGTGGAGCGGGCCCACCGGCATCATCGCCGTGATCGTCGTGCAGTTCGCCACGGCGATGACCTTCGGAGAGCGCTCGAGCGACTCCGGATTGATCTCCGGGATCGCGAGCGGCACGTCCGGATCCATCCGGAAGGCCGAGGAGTTGTCGATGCAGACGGTTCCGGATGCGGCCGCCGAAGGGATGAACTCCCTCGATACGGTCGCGCCCGCGGAGACGAGCGCGAGATCCGCCGACGCCAGCGCCTCGGGCGTCAGCGCCTCCACGCGAACCTCGCCGCCGCGGAACGGCAACGCCTTCCCCTGCGATCGTGGAGAGGCAAGCGGCACAAGCTCATCCAGCGGGAACGAGCGCTCCTCCAGGATGCGGATCATCTCCCGCCCGACGGCTCCGGTCGCACCGACGACGGCTACACGCATGGTGGCTCGCTCATCCCGATACCCCCGACGGCTTCGCGGAGGGCTCCCGATCCGCTTCCGAGGCGAGCTCGAACCGTTCGTGGATCACACGGACGGCGTCGTCGGCCTGCTCCGCGCGGATCACGCACGACACCCGGATCGAGCTCGTGGAGATCATCTCGATGTTGATGCCCTTCGACGCCATCGCGTCGAACATGTCGGCAGCGATGCCCGGGTGGCTCCGCATGCCGGCTCCGACCAGGGAGACCTTCGCGATCCGGTCGTCCGCCGTGAAGCCGGCAGCGCCGACGCCCTCCACCACGCGGTCCACGAACGACGCGAGCCCCGGGACGTCGTCTTTCGCGATCGTGAAGGAGAGGTCGGTGGACCCCTCGTGGGAGACGTTCTGCACGATCATGTCGACGCTGATGCCCTCTGCGGCGATCGCCTTGAACACCGCGGCCGCCGCGCCCGGACGGTCGGGGACGTTCACGATCGTGATCTTCGCCTCGTTCCGCTCCAGCGCCACGCCGGAGATGAGAGCGTCTTCCACGGATCCGACCTCCTCGATCCACGTTCCCTCCTCGCCGTCGAAGGAGGAGCGCACGTGGACGCGCACACCGTTCCTCCGAGCGTACTCGACGGACCGGAGCTGGAGGACCTTCGCGCCGCTCGCGGCGAGCTCGAGCATCTCCTCGTAGGAGACCTTCGGGAGGAGGCGCGCGGAGGGCTCCACGCGCGGGTCGGCCGGGTAGACGCCGCGAACGTCCGTGTAGATCTCGCAGAAGTCCGCGTCGAGCGCGGCGGCGAGCGCGACCGCGGTGGTATCGGAGCCTCCGCGGCCGAGGGTCGTTACGTCCGCGGAGGTGGAGACGCCCTGGAACCCCGCCACGATCACCACGTTGCCGTCTTGGAGGGACTCACGGATACGACCCGGGCGGATGTCCACGATCTTCGCCCTTCCGTGCTGCGTGTCGGTGATGATCCCTGCCTGCGAGCCGGTGTAGGAGGCCGCCCGCGAGCCCATCGCGTTGACGGCGATGGCAAGGAGCGACATCGCGATGCGCTCTCCTGCGGTGAGCAGCAGATCGAGCTCCCGCGGCTCGGGAACGAGGGTGATGTCCTGGGCGAGCGAGAGGAGCTCGTCGGTCGTGTCTCCCATCGCGGAGACGACCACGACGACGTCGTACCCCTCCTCGCGGGCGCCCACGACGCGACGCGCGACGGCCTGGATCCGGTCGCCGTCGGCAACCGAGGTTCCTCCGTACTTCTGCACGATGACGGGCAGGGGAAGCTCCTGACCAGCGGGTTCGTCGAGCGTAACAGGCGTCTTCCCGCTGTCACGGAACCGGGGCCTCGCGGCATAGTGGGTCGGGATCCCGCTCTCTCGAGAGGCTGGATGTACGAGGACATCGAGGATGGCGAGCTGCTCGTGCTGTCCCGCGAGGAGCCGGAC
The DNA here is from genome assembly GCA_045805245.1 of Actinomycetota bacterium. GTDB lineage: Bacteria > Actinomycetota > UBA4738 > UBA4738 > JBJMLN01 > JBJMLN01. Next base: position 20,243 of record JBJMLP010000226.1, read on the forward strand.
GCGTTCGGCGTGCTGTACGAGCGCCACGCGGAGGGCCTCCTCGGGTACTTCGCACGGCGGACGTTCGACCCCGAGGCCGCTGCGGAGCTCGTCGGCGAGACCTTCGCGGAGGCCTTCGCCTCGCGGCGGCGGTTCCGCGACCAGGGTGGCGGCGCGGCGGGGTGGCTGTACGGGATCGCGCGGCACCAGCTCGGAAGGTACTTCCGGCACGGGTCGGTGGATTCTCGAGCGCGCAGGAAGCTAGGGCTGCCGGAGCGGGAGATCTCCGCGGACGACTACGAGCGGATCGAGGAGCTCATCGACTTCGAGCAGGTGGGCAAGGCGATCGCGGAGGCGTTCTCCCTGCTATCGGAGGAGCAACGCGAGGCGATGACCCTCCGCGTGGTGGAGGGACGGTCGTACCGCGAGGTGGCGGAGCTGCTCCGATGCTCCGAGGAGACGGCCCGCGCGCGGGTCAGCCGGGGGTTGAAGCGACTGAAGCGGATGCTCGGTACGCCGGGCCAGACGATGGAACTCGGAAGGCAGTCATGAACACGCAGATCGACTATCTGGAGGAGCTGCGCGAGGACCTCCTCAGCGCTGCGTGGCGGGAGGCGGACCGCGCACCGGCGCGCCGACGGTTCTCGCGAACGCGACGTCTCTCGCGCGGGAATCTGATCGCCGCGTGCTTGGCAACTGTCCTCGTCTTGAGCGCCGGCGTCGGCTGGATCGCGCTCGGAGGCGACCACACGCCAACTCTGCTGCGGCCGCAGAGCGACATGCTTCAAAAGACACTGAAAGAAAGAGCATCAGAGAATCAGCAACTCCACGACGCCGCGGGCGCGGAACCGGCGCCGTCAGTTCCTCCATCCGATCAGTCCTCTCACGTCGGGGCGGCCTACACCACTGGAGGAGCGGCGACCGCCGGAGCGGAGAAGGCGGTCGGAGCACAAGGCGATGGCGCAGACAAGGGGTCGGGTGCCGCCGCTGCCGGCGCGGAGACAAGTGCGCCGGCAGCCGATTTCACCCGGATCATCAAGACCGCGCAGGTCGGTCTCGTCGTCCTCACAACGGCAAGCCTCGAAGATCGGTTCGATGCCGCCCGGAGCGTCGCGCATCGGAACGGCGGGTTCGTAACGAAGTCCTCCATCCAGCCCGGCACGACGGGAGAGATTGTCATCCGCGTTCCCGCACGCAACTTCGACGCGACGATCACCTCGCTGGAGAAGCTCGGGAGCCTCGAGCACGAGTCGATCAACGGCCAGGACGTCACATCGCAGTTCGTCGATCTGCAGGCCCGGCTTTCGATCGCGCAGACGCATCGAGACGTGCTTGAGAAGCTCCTCGCGAAGGCGCACTCGCCCGAGCAGATCGTGCGGATGCAGAACCTTCTCGACGACGCGCAGCTTAAGGTCGAGCAGCTTCAAGGCGAGATCCGCCTCATCAAGAACCAGACGAGCAAGGCGACGATCGATCTCTCGATGCGGATGGCAGGTGTTGCGCTCCCGCTGCATGGAGAAGTGAAACACCCCGGACTCGGAAGCGCATGGGCGCACGCCATCGCGGGCTTCTTCGGAGTCGTCTTCGCGGTCGTGGTGGGGCTCGGCTACCTCGTGCCGATCGCAGTGATCCTCGTCATCGCCTGGCTCGTGTTTCGCCGGGTCCGACGTCGCGAGTCCGCGCTAGTCGACGACTGATCGGCCGGGGAGAAGTCGCTACATCTCCCGACGGCCCTCCAGCGCCTGGGAGAGAGTGACCTCGTCGGCGTACTCGAGATCTCCACCGACCGGGAGGCCGCTCGCCAACCTCGTGACGGATACACCGAGCGGCTTCAGCAGCGCCGCGACATACATCGCGGTCGCGTTTCCCTCAAGGTTCGGATTGGTCGCGAGGATGACCTCCTTGACGCCGTTCCGCTCCACCCGATCGAGGAGCTGCTGCACACGCAGGTCGTCGGGTCCGATCCCGTCCAACGGAGAGATCGCGCCGCCGAGCACGTGGTACCGGCCCTTGATGACGCCGGCTTTCTCCACGGTCGCCGCGTCCTTCGGCTCCTCGACGACGCAGATCACCGTCGGATCCCGGGTGGGATCGCGGCAGATGCGGCAGAGCTCGCCCTCCGCGACGTTTCCACATTCGCGGCAGAAGAAGATCTTCTCCTTCGCGTCGAGCAGCGCTTCCGCGAGCCGCTTCGCCTCGTCGGCAGGCGCCTTCACGATGTAGAACGCGAGCCGTTGCGCCGACTTGGGGCCGACTCCGGGGAGCCGCGACAGCTCGTCGATCAACTGTTGGATCGGGCCCTCGTACACCTATGAGCCCTCGGGAGCGGGCAGGTCGGAGGCGCCGAGCTCCGCGCGCATGCGCGCGATTACCTCCTCCTCGGACAGCGGGTCCTCGTCGTCGTCCACCACCGGGGGACCCGCGACGGGCTCACGAACGATGCACGCGATCTTCGGGGAGATGCCGAACAGCTCCTGAAGCGCGCCCTGGAGCTCCTCCTCCTTGGCCTCCACCTTCGCGACGATGAAGCGCTGATCGGGCGGGAACGCGAGCTGCAGCGTCGTGCCGTCGTAGGCGACCGGCGTCGCGAGTTCGAGCGAGGCCTTCAACACGGGCTTGTGCGCCGACCAGAGGTTGTCGATCAGCGTCTTCCAGGAACGGCGGAGCATCTCCACGTCAACGTTCGGAGAGCCGTCCGCCGATTGAGCGAGAGGCGTCGCCGGCGCCGACGCCATGGAGACCTCGTTCTCCTCGGCCTCGGGAATCTCGACGGGGGGCTCCTCCGCGGCGGCTTTCTTGGAGGACTTCTTCGCAGGCTTCTTCGGCTCGGGCTCCGCCTCGGGCTTCGCGGCGGCAGGGGGCTGCGGAAGCGGCGCGGGGGCCGGAGGCGCCTCCGTTCCGGCCGCCGACCCCGTGGGAACGCCGGCGAGCCGCTCCAGCCGCTCGATCCGCGAGAACAGCGCCTGCGGGGTGGGATCCGCTTCCGGAACCGTCGCGCGGATCAGCGCGAGCTCGAGCGTCAGCCGTGGCGAGGTCGTCCAGCGCATGTCCTCCTGCGCCTTCAACAGCAGACCGATCACGCGAGAGATCTCCGCCGTGGAGAGCTTCGCCGCCTGCGCGCGGATGCGTTCGTACTCCTCGGGCGTCGTGTCGGTGAGGTCCTCCTGACCGGGAGCGGCGTTGACGAGCAGCAGGTTCCGAAGGTGCGTGAGCATCTCGGTGTTGACCTGGCGGAGATCGAGCCCGGCCTCGACGAGCCGCTGCACGACCGCGAACACCGCCTTCCCGTCGCCGACCGCGATCGCGTCGACGAGCTCGTACTGCGCCTCGCCGCGCGGAGCGCCGAGGAGCGACGCGAGCACCTCCTCGGTGATCTCCCCGGAACCCAGGAGCGATGCCTGGTCGAGGAGCGAGAGCGCGTCACGGAACGAGCCCTCCGACTGGCGCGCCATCGCCGCGGCGGCCTCCGCGGAAAGCGCGATGTGTTCCTCCTTCGCGATCCGCTGGAGGTGGTCAGCCACGAGGTGCGTGGAGCCGCGACGGAAATCGAACCGCTGACACCGGCCGACGATCGTCGCCGGCATCTTGTGCGGCTCCGTCGTAGCGAGCACGAATCGAACGCCCGCCGGGGGCTCCTCGAAGACCTTCAGCAACGCGTCGAACGCCTCGCGGGAGAGCCGCTGCGCCTCGTCGATGATGTAGACCTTCTCGCGTCCCTGCACGGGAGAAGTCGGCGCCTTCTCCCGAAGGTCGCGCGCGTCGTCGACACCGCCGTGCGAGGCCGCGTCGATCTCCACGACGTCGAGATGCGTACCCTCGCGGATCGTGACGCACTGCTCGCAGACGCCGCAGGGCTCGGGCGTCGGACCTTTCTCGCAGTTGACCATCTTCGCGAGGATCCGCGCGGTGGAGGTCTTTCCGGTTCCGCGCGGGCCGGTGAAGAGGAAAGCGTGCGCGAGGCGGTTCTCGCTCACCGCTCCCATCAGAGCGCGAACGACGTGCTCCTGCCCGAGGATCTCCTCGGGACCCTGGGGCCGGTACTTCCGGTACAGCGACTGGTACTCGCGTTCCTCGGCCAACGCTCCCCTACCTCACGCCCGGCGACCGTCCCGGGGAGGACGGCACGCCGGACATCGCACGACGGAAGTTCAAAGGGTGACCGTGCAGCCCGCCGTTGACGTCAGCGAACTCGAGCGCTTCCCCGGTCGGTAGCTCCGGCCAGGCGTCCCTGCGGCACCCACCAGTGCCCGCTTACCGCTGCTTCCTTCCGGACCTGACGGGGTTCGCAGGTTGGTGTCGCGCAGGACCCGACCATCAACGCTCCGTGCCGGGAGCTGCCTCGGGCCCGCCGGGCCGCGGGCGGGCATTCAGCCCCGCTCGAGCGGATTGCGGGTACAGGGCACCGCTAGCTCCCCGCCTAGCACGGTCACCGTGGCGAGTATACGGCCGGCCCCGGACAGGCTATTCCGGCGCTGGTCGGAGCGTGTTCCGCTCCACGGGGAAGCCCAGCTCCCGGAGCGTCTCCACGACGAAGACGCCCTTCTCGTAGGAGTACTCCAGCGCGTCGGGGACGCCGGACTCGACGATCCGGCGCTTCTCCGCCACGTAGGCGTCGCGTAAGGCGCGATCCGCTCGAAGTCGGTCGCGGAACGCGCGCATCTCCCCGATCTCGGGATCTCCGAGCGGGATCACGTGGAGATGGATCGCGAACACGTCTCCTCCCTCGCGGAGAGACCCCTCGAGCATCGGCCGCTCCGGCGGGAACGGATCCTTGCCGCTCTGTCGCTGGAACCCCACAGCGACCAGGCCGTCTGTCGCTGACGGGATCTCCGAAGCGTCGAGCGCCAACAGCATGTCCACGACGTTCTTTCCCTCGAGACCGGCGACGGACGAGCTGCCGACGTGCTCGGCGGCCGCTCCCGGCGCGGCATCCGCGACGATCTCCGCCACCCGCCGCGCGACCGTGAACGTCCGCGGGTCGTGCGGATGCGGCCCGAGTCCTCTTCCCGGACGCTCGTTACCGATCGGCGTCTCCATCATCGGCGACACTAATGCGTCGGCTACGCTCACCGCATGGAGCTTCCCGCGCTCCCGGAGGCGTACACGGCACGCGGCGCGACGATGGAGGACGCTCCGGCCGTCACGGAGCTCGTCACCGCCTCAAACCTCGCGGACGTCGGCTCGGCGGAGGTCGACGAAGCGGAGATCCGCGCCGTCTGGTCGCGCCCCGTCATGCGGCTCGACCTCGATGAGCACCTCGTGTTCGACGGCGACGGCATCCTCGTCGGCTGGGCAGAGATGTACTTCCCGCAGGACGCACAGGGAACGGTTCGCCCCGAACGGCGAGGCGTCGGTCTCGGCGCGCATCTCGTGGCATGGACGGAGCACCGCGCGCTGGAGATCGCCGGAGGCGACGACACCCTCGTGCGACAGAGCGCCCACGACACCGATACGGCAGCGCACGCGCTGTTCACCTCCAACGGTTACGGACGCGTCTGGGATTCCTGGATCCTGGAGCTGCCCCTCGTCGACAACCCGAGGATCGTCGCGCCGCCCGACGGCGCCACGATCCGGCGCGCCGAGGCTCACGAGGAACGGGCGGTCCACGACGTCATCGAGACCGCCTTCGGGGAGTGGGAGGGCCGGGAGCCGGAGACATTCGAGGACTGGCACGCGTACATGGCGGGTCGTGCCGGCGGGAACGACCCCCCTTGGATCGTCGCCGAGACGGAGGGGAGCATCATCGCCGCCGCGACGCTGATGTTCTATCCGGACGACTCCGACGCCTGGATCGACGAGTTCGCCGTCGCGCGCCCGTACCGGCGCCGCGGCGTGGGGAGGTCGCTCCTCACGCACACGTTCTCGGACCTCCGGCGTGCAGGCGCAGCGAAGGCGCTCCTCAGCACCGACTCCCGAGGCGGAGGAAGGCACCTCTACGAGAGCGTCGGCATGCGCGTCGTGCGGTCCTCCACGAAGTACGCGAAGGAGATTCGGGCCGAACGGCCCTAGACGGGAACGGGCTCCGGCTGCGCCTCTAGCTCGCCCGCGATCGAGCCGGGAGGAGGCGTGTCGCGCATCCAGTTCCTCTTCGCGCGCCAGATCAGATAGGTCACTCCGCCGATCGGGATCTGGATGCCGTAGGTGAGGACGCGGAAGATCAGGACTGCGGCGACGATCGCCGCCTTCTCGCCGGAATCCGCGGCGAGGGTGGTGAGGCCGCCGATGTAGCCGAGATCGATCACGCCGACCCCGCCCGGCGTCACCGGGATCGCGGAGAGCAGCCGGCTGAACGCGAACACCGCGAAGACGTCGACGGCCGGGAGCTCCTGCTCCGAGACGCCCATGTGCCGGAGCGAGAGCAGGAGCACGAAGAACAACGCGACGTGGCTCAGCAGCGTCGTCCACGTCAGGCGGAGCCATCGCCGCTCCACGAGGATGATCGTCTCCCGTCGGAACTTCACGGCCTTGTCGCCCATGCCGACGGGAGCGGGCTTGCGGAACAGCTTCTTCACCCTGCCTATCACTCGGCCCACGAACTCTCCGACGCGCCGGGCCATCGCCTCGCTCCGGAACAGCAGCGTCAGGAGCACCACCGCTCCGACAAGCACGCCGATACCGATGATCGCAGCTCCGACGAGCGCCGGATACGTGTGGCCCGTGATGACAAGGAGCGCCAGGGCAACAACGGGGAGCGCGAGCTTCGCGAAGATGTTCCAGATACCGGTGACGCCGACGTAGAGCGTGGCCTCTCCGGCCGTGAAACCCCATGAGCCGAGCATCGCGTAGCTGAGGCCGACGGCGATCGCACCGCCCGCGGGGAGCGTGTTCGCGACGGAGGTCGTCGTTTGTGTCGAGACCGCCGCTTGGCGCAGCCGCAAACCCGGGAGCGCCGCCTGGTTCGCGAGCCAGTACGTGACCAGGTTGAAGACCGTCGCCGCGAGCAGCGACCAGAACTCCAGCGGCGTGAGCGTGCGGAGCGCGCGCCACACCGCGCTGTAGTCGGCGAAATGCGGGATCGCGAACCAGAAGATCCCGACGACGATCACGATCCCGACGACGAATGTCAGAATCTGCTTCGTGCCGATCTTCCTACGCCGGGGCGCAGCCTCCGTCGCCGTGCCTACAGCCGCCATCGGCTGCCCCTCTCCCTTTTTGTGTCCATGAACCTACAGGACCGTCACGACCGACGCGACCGCCCAGGCGGCAAGGGGATGCTGCAGTTGGGCAACAGCCCCCGAGTATTTGATGGTTCTGTGATCGCTCGGCGGTGGCCGAGGGATTCGAACCCTCGAGGGAGTTGCCCCCCTACACGCTCTCCAGGCGTGCCCCTTCGTCCGCTCGGGCAGGCCACCGCAGAGGATTCTACGAAGGAGCCATCGGTCGCCGGGCAGCCCGACGTTCCCGCATGAGCCTGGAGGTCGGGAGATGCGGAGGCGACAGGATTCGAACCTGTGAGGGCCGTGAAGCCCTAACCGCTTTCGAGGCGGTCCCGTTCGTCCGCTCCGGCACGCCTCCGTCGGCGAGTCTAGCTAAGCGCTGCTGCCGCGTCTTTCACGGAAGAAGGCGCGGAGGAGCTCGGCGCAGCGCTCCTCCAGCACACCGGAAGTGAGCTCGAGACGGTGGTTCAACCTCGGGTCGCGAGTGAGATCGCCGAGCGAACCGGCGAATCCCGCCTTCGGATCGCTCGCGCCGAAGACGAGCCGGTCGAGCCGGGCGAGAACGGCCGCTCCGGCACACATCGCGCACGGCTCCAGGGTGACGGTGAGCGTGCATCCCTCCAGGCGCCAGGACTTCAGGACCGCGCTCGCACGACGGATCGCGAGGAGCTCCGCGTGCGCCGTCGGATCGTGCAGACGCTCGCGCTGGTTTCCGGCGTGCGCGAGGACCTCGTCGCCGCGGGTGACGACCGCGCCGATCGGAACGTCGCCCCACGAGAGGCTCCGCTCCGCCTCGCCGAGCGCGAGCTCCATCGCCCGGATGTCCTCGGGTGAGTAGTCCGTCACGGACTAGTACTGCCCGATCTCACGCAACCGGTCGTCCGAGATGCCGAAGTAGTGGGCGACCTCGTGCGAGACCGTGTGGGAGATGCGCGAGCGAAGGGCCTGCTCGTCCGGTCCGGAGACCCGTTCGATATTGAAGCGGTACAGGGCGATGCGGTCGGGCATGACGCCGCTGTAGCCGGAGTTCCGCCGCGTCAACGGAACGCCCTCATAGCGGCCGAGCAGTGACCGAGACCCGCCGGGGGCCTCGTCCTCGATCATGACCTCCACGTTCTCCATGCGCTCGAGCACCCATGCGGGCAGCGAATCGAGCGCCTCGCGCGTGAGTTCTTCGAATCTCTGGAGCGTGACCACCGTCCGTGTAGCCTACGCGGCATGCCGGGAGGCCTCCGCACAGACCTCTACGAGCTCAACATGACGGCGAGCTACCTCCGCCGGGAGATGCACGACGTCGCGACGTTCAGCCTCTTCATCCGGACGATGCCGAGGAACCGCGGCTTCCTCGTCGCCGCCGGCCTGGACGACTGCCTCGGATACCTCGAACAGCTCTCGTTCGAAGACGACGACCTCGAGTACCTGCGGGAGCTCGGATTCCGTCCGGACGACCTCGACGCGTTCCGCGAGCTGCGGTTCACGGGCGACGTCTGGGCGGTTCCGGAGGGGCGCATCGTCTATCCGGGAGAGCCGTTGCTGGAGGTCAGGGCCCCGATCCCCGAGGCCCAGCTCGCGGAGACCGCCCTCCTCAACGCGATCACCCTCAACACGACGGTCACATCGAAGGTGGCGCGATGCGTGATCGCCGCGGACGGACGACAGCTCGTCGATTTCTCTCTGCGGCGCGATCAGGGCATCGAAGCCTCTATCGCGGTCGCCCGCGCGTGCGCGATCGTCGGGTTCGCGGCGACGAGCAACGTCGAGGCGGCGCGACGACTCGGCATTCCCGCGGCGGGAACCATGGCCCACTCCTACATCGAGGCGTTCCCGACCGAGCGCGAGGCCTTCAATGCGTTCGCGGAGGATCATCCGACACGGACGACGTTCCTCGTCGACACCTACGAGACGCTCGCGGGTGTCCGAACGGCGATCGAGGTGATCCGCGAGCTTTCGCTCCAGCCGCCGCTCGCGATCCGGATCGACAGCGGCAACGTCGGAAAGCTCGCTCGTGCCGCCCGGGAGATCCTCGACGGCGCCGGCCTTCCGGAGGTACGCATCTTCGCGAGCGGAGGCCTCGACGAGTTCTCGATCCACCGGCTGCTCGCCGACGGCGCGCCGATCGACGCATTCGGCGTCGGAACGCTGGTCGGCGTCTCCGCTGACGCGCCGTACGTCGACTCCGTCTACAAGCTCGTGGAGTACGCCGGCCGCCCGGTCTCCAAGCTCTCGCTCGGGAAGGCCACGGCGCCGGGAGCCAAGCAGGTGTTCCGCTCGGCGGAGGGCGACGTGATCGCGCTCCGCTCCGAACGAGGACCCTCGGGCGCCGAACCGCTCCTCCAGCCGGTGATGGAGAACGGCCGGCGCCTGGCCCCGCCCGAACCCCTGGAGACGAAGCGCGACCGTTTCCGACGTGACCTCTCCCGTCTGCCTCCGAGCGCGGTTCGAATCGAGGATCCCGTTTCGCGAGAGGTCCCCTTCTCCGAGACGCTGCTCCGCCTCACTTCCGAGACGCGCGGGGAGATGCTCGCGCGCCAGCGCTCCCTCGACTCCGGCACGACCTGAGAGGAGAATCGCCCATGAGTCCGTTCCGCGTAGGGGTACAGCTCCGCCCGCAGCACTGCACGATCGAGGATCTCCGCGCCGCCTGGCGACGGGCGGACGAGCTCGGACTCGACTCCATCTGGACGTGGGACCACTTCTATCCGCTGTTCGGCGAGCCCGACGGTCCGCATTTCGAGGGGTGGTCGCTCCTCGCGGCGATGGCCTGCGAGACGCGGAACGCGCACTTCGGCATGCTCGTGACCTGCAACACCTACCGGAACCCGCAGCTCCTCGCCGACATGGCTCGAACGGTCGACCACCTGAGCGGCGGCCGCCTGATCCTCGGGATCGGCTCCGGTTGGTTCGAACGCGACTACGACGAGTACGGCTACGAGTTCGGCACCGCGACCGGCCGCCTCCAGGCACTCGGCGAGTCGCTCCCGGTGATCAAGGAGCGTCTCGGCAAGCTGAACCCTCCGCCGGTCGGGGAGCTTCCGATCCTGATCGGAGGCGAGGGAGAGAAGATGACCCTCCGTCTCGTCGCGGAGCACGCACAGATGTGGAACGGGTTCGGGCCTCCGGACCGCTTCCGTCACAAGAACGAGGTCCTCGATCGGTGGTGCGGCGAGATCGGCAAGGACCCTTCGGAGATCGAGCGAACCGTCACGATCGACGAGCCGGAGGAGCTCGACGCGCTCGAGGAGTTCCTGGATGCCCGGGCCGAGCACGTCATCGTGGGACTCGACGCGCCGTTCGACTTCACGCAGGTGGAACAGGTGCTGGAGCGGGCACGCAGTTAGGACCTAGTGCAGCGCCACCGGGTCGCACGCCCCGTTGTCGTTCGGATGGATGTGGCACAGCGTCGATCCGGCGGTCGGCAGGGCGAGGCCGACGCGGCGGTAGGCGTCCAGCGATCGCTGCGATGTCTGAACGCGGAAGTCGACGGTCTTGCCGGTCTGCGCGTAGAACGCGCGCGTCTGCGAATAGCAGACCCCCAGGAGCTCCGGCCAATCGAGGATCGTCTCTCCCGCGGCCTTGATCCACGTCGCCTTGTCGTGGCTCTTCACCTTGCCACCGCACGCGTCCCCCTCCACGGAGCCCCACTCCTCGATGAAGAGTGGCTTGCCCCGCCCGACGGCGTATTCGTGCGCGGCGGTGAAGATGTTGCGGAACGACACCCATCCCCCGCCAGAACAGGTCCCACGGTTGTAACCGTCGGCTCCGACGATGTCCGCGCGTGACGGGAACCATCGCTTCGGGCCCCCGAAGTGCCCGTGGTACGTGCCGCGCATCAACGTGGCCATCCAGTGAAGGTTGGTCGCGCCGACGGAGGTGAAGACGTCGTAGATGTGATTGTACGCAGCCTTGAATTCCACCGCCGTGCCGGCGCTGAAATCGTTCTCAGGCTCGGGATTGAACACGAAGTACACGGGCACTCCGAGGTCGCGGAGCGACTGTCCCTTCTCCTCGAGCTCGTCGTCGTAGCGGCCCGTGGCGATGTCGCTCCATTTCGCCCATCCGGCGCCCCCGCTCTTCTTCGCCACCATCCCGATCAGCGGGATGTGACCCGTCGCGACGCTCTCCTCGACGACGTCGTTCACCAGGCGGCGGTCGAAGTTGAGGTAGTGGCGCGTGAAGTCGATGCGGCGCCCGATCATGTCTTCGAACGCCTTCACGGAGGCGATGCGTTCCGCTCCCCTCGGGGCGACGAACGCTCCCCACATCGCCTTGCTCTTGCGCCTGGCTGCCGCCGACCCTTGCGCCGCAGGCAGGACGCCCGAGGCCGCGAGGGCGCCCGCTCCCGCTCCGGCGAGCGCGCGCGTCAGGAACTCCCGGCGGGAGAGACCGTCACTCACGGGAATCCCGGAGGTCTCGGCTGACACAGTTCTTCGGCCCGCGCGGCCATCCGTTGCGCCACGCCGTCATAGCGGGTTCGGCGCACCACGTTCTGGAGCTCGAACGGGTCGCGGTTGAGATCGTAGAGCTCGCGTTCGCCCGTGTTGTACTCCACGAAGACGTAGCGGGAGCTGCGCGCGCCGCAGTACGCGGGTACGGAGACGCGCGGTCCCTGGTTCGGTGCCGCCTGGGAGTTCTCGATGAGGAAACTCCTCCTCCACGCTGAGGGGTCGCCGAGCATACTCCCGTCGAGGATCGGGAGGAGGCTCGACCCCTCCGCGCCGGGCATCGTCGTGCCCGCGAGCGCCGCGAACGTCGGCGCGAGGTCGATGTTGAGCGCGAGATCCGGGGAATTCGGTGCATTCTGCGTCAACGGGTCGTACCGCAGGGCGTACGGCACGCGGATGCTCTCCTCATAGGGATCGAGCTTCTTGTCGACCCAGCGGTGTTCCCCGAGCGAGATCCCGTTGTCGGAGGTGAACACGATCATCGTGTCGGAAAGCCTCCCCGTGGCGCGGAGGGCGTCGACGATCCGCTTGACCGCGTCGTCGACCGCGAGGAGGGAGCGGTACTGGCGCTGGTGGAAGGTATCGATCCGCTTGATCGTCGCGCGGTCGAGCCGAGGAAGGTCGCGGATGTAGCGCGGCTTGTCACGGACGTTCTTCTCGTTGAAGTTCGGCGGCCGGTACGGCTTGATGTGGGTGAATCGGTTCCGGTCCCGGGGCGCGGACACCGCGGGGTCGTGCGGCGCGAACGGCGCGAAGTACAGGAACAGCGGCCGCCCGCTCGCGGTGTCCTGGATGAAGCTCACGGCCTGGTCGGCGAGGAGATCCGTCGAGTAGTCGGAGTGGGAGTGCCCGACCGATTGGACGTTGCCGTCGGTGTTCAGCAGGTAGTTGTAGTACGCGGCGCTCACGTAGCCGGGGCCGTCGAAGGCCGTCCAGCGGCTCCATCCCGGCGGAACGTAGTCCGTCTTCGCGTAGCCGTTGAAGTACTTCCCGACGAGCGCGGTGCGGTATCCCGAGCTTTCCAGCTGCGTGGCGATCGTGGTGGTGTCGTTGAAGTCGGCGAAGCCGCCGTGCGGCGGAGAGTTCTGATAGATCCCCGTCGTGTGGGGATACGCGCCGGTGAGGATGCTCGCGCGGCTCGGGCAGCACAACGGATCGGTCACGAATCCGTTCTCGAACTTGACGCCCGGTCCCACGACGAAGCGGCGCGTCTGCGGCATCGCCCAGAGCGAGTCGAAGCGCTGATCGTCGGTGAGGATCAGCACGATGCTCGGGCGTTGCGGCGGAGGCGTCCCGGCACTCACCTGCTGTCGTGCCGAGGTCAAGGCGGGCAGCAGGACGAGCAGCGCCACCAGGGGATACCGGGTGCGCCGGGCGACCGATCGAAGGCGTGTTCGTGGCGTCGCTCTCATGTTCGGGGCGCCGACGGAGCGCGCGGGCGCCGCGGAAGTGTCTCAGGAGATGGGAACACCTCGCAATGCAGGCGCGGAACCCGGAAAAGTACCCATCTTTCCACGGCCGCCCCGCCACCTCGCCCGGAGATGACGACGCCTGCGGATCGCGATGGAACCCTTCCGTCCTCCGCCGTGTCTCTTGGTTCGAGACCCGCAGGACGGAGGAGGCTCTCTCATGAGGTTCCGGAAGATCGCCGCGCCCGTGCTCGTGCTCCCGCTCGCGTTGGCCGCGTGCACGGGAGGGAGTGAGCCCTCTGCAAGACCGGCGTCATCGAACGCGACGGTGCCGAGCCAGATGCTCGTGCTCGACCAGGGCTCCGGGGTCGTGGCGATCGATCCGGCGACCGGGTCGCTGATGTTCCGGCGGTCCGGGATCACCCCGCTCCCGGACTGGTCGAAGGGCTTCGCCGCCTCCGATTCGGCCGGATCGACCGACGTCAGGGAGATCGACCCGGCGACGGGAGCGACGCTGACGAGCGTGAGCGTCCGCGGCAGGTACGAGATCGGGGCCGTCGCGGCCGACGGAGACGCCGTGGCGCTCGTGCCACCGACGCATCCCGGAGCGGAGCCGTGGACCCCCGTCGATCGCGCCTCCACGACGATCGCGGTCGCCACCCCCGGAGACCCCTCCGGCTCCTCGGAGCGCTACCGGCTGCACGGCAACTACGCTCCCGAGGCGTTCTCAACCGACGACTCGGAGCTCCTGATGCTGGAGTACCTGCCGCCGACGGATCCCGTCTCCTATCGGGTGGTGAGGTTGGAGCTCGCCAAGGGCAACGTCGAGAGCGTCTACGGGCGAACGAAGTTCGCGAAGCCGATGGGGCCGATGAGGGGAACGCGCCTGGAGCAGGTTCCCGCGCCCGACGGCACTCGTCTCTACACGCTCTACACCGACCAGCCGGCGGACTACGCCGAGGAGTACTCCGAGTACGCGAACAAGGGCCACGGCCCGGTCGCGTTCGTCCACACGCTGGATCTCCAGGAGCGATGGGCGTACTGCGTCGATCTCCCGCGCGCGTTCGGGCCGGGCGAGGCCGCCGCGAAGGCGATCGCGCTCTCGCAGGACGGCTCGCGGTTGTACGCGGTCGACACCGACCACGGCCTGGTCGCCGCCATCGACACGGAACGGCTGAGGGTCGTCGGCGTGGAACACGTTCCGTTCGGCCTCGGTGAGCGCGGGCAGACGATGGCGACCGTCAGCAGCGACGGCGGGACGCTCTTCGTCGGCCGTGGCTCCAAGGTGATCGATCTCCGGCTCGAGAACATGAAGGCCCTCGACCGCTGGTCGCTCGACGGCGCGGCGAACGGCCTCGCGACGTCGTCGGATCGGCTGTACGCGGCGACGAACGACGGCGTGCGGATCCTGAACCCGGAGACCGGGACGGCCGTCGGCTCGGTCCCCGTCTCCGGCGTGACGGGGATCGCGTACCTGGGAACGGCGACCGCCTAGAGACGAGCTCCGTCCGGGCCGTGGTGCGTTCCGGGAAGGGCGGTCAGCGCTTCGGACGGCGCCGCGAGGGCTTGTCCTCAGGCTGCACGCCGAGCTCGCGGCCGAAGCGACGTGGCGGCGTCGTCGCGTCCCCGCGGTCGCGGGCGAACGCATCCTGGCGACCCCAGCGGCCGGGGATGTCGAGCACCTCGATGCGGCCGATCCCGGAGGGGAGCGCCGGATCGACGAGGAGGTGATCTCCGGACGGCTCGAGCCCGAGCATCGTCCGCAACAGCAACAACGGCGCTCCCGTCGACCAGGCCTGCGGACTGCAGGCGGTCGGATACTGCACCGGGTACTTCGTCTCCGTTCGCGGATAGCCGCCGAAGGCTTCCGGGAGTCGGCCGAGGAAGAACCGGGCGGCGTCGAGGATCCCCGCCGCGATCCGCGCCGCCTCCTGCTTGTAGCCGTAGCGACGAAGCCCCCAGGCGATGAACGAGGAGTCGAACGGCCAGACGGTTCCCACGTGGTAGCCGATCGGGTTGTACCGACCCTCTCCCTCCGCCATCGTGCGGATGCCCCAGCCGGAGAACAGGCGCGGGCCCATCAGGTGCCCCACGCAGTCCTTCGCCTTGGCCCTGTCGGCGATTCCGCTCCACAGGAGGTGGCCGATGTTCGATGAGAGCGAATCGACCTGTCGGCCGTCGGGGTCCAGCGCCAGCGCGAAGTAGCGGCCGTCCTCCACCCAGAAGTCGCGATTGAAACGCCGCTTGAGGTCGGCGGCCTCACGCTCGAGACGGTCGGCATACGCCGTGTCCTTCCACACCGTCCGAGCGAGACGCGCTGCGCGGACCTTCGCGTCGTACGCATACCCCTGCAGCTCGCACGTGGCACGGGGGAACCCGGGAAGGTCGCCGTTCCTGAACGCGATCGAGTCCCAGGAGTCCTTCCAGCACTGGTTCTCGAGGCCCGTCTCCTGCTTGCGCTCGTAGGAGACGTAGCCGTTCCCGGTCCGGTTGCCGTAGTCGTCGATCCACGCGATCGCACCGCGCGCGGCGGACTCGAGCGAACGGACCAGCGCGCGGTCGCCCGTCCAGCGTTCGTACTCGTCGAGGAGCACGACGAACAGCGGGGTCGCATCGGCCGCGCCGAAGTATGGGGAATGCGGACGCTCCTCGAAGGCGGTCAGCTCTCCGAAGCGCATCTCGTGGAGGATGCGGCCCGGCTCCTCCTCGCGGAAGTCGTCGATGCGCGTTCCCTGCCGCTGCGCGAGCGCGCGGAGCGTCGTGGCGGCGAGGTCCGGCGTGAACGGAAGCGCCTGGAGGCTCGTGAAGATGGAGTCGCGCCCGAACATCGTCATGAACCACGGAAGGCCAGCCGCGGGGAGACTCTGTCCCGGAAGCGACAGCGGCGAGAACCGGAGCGCGGCCAGGTCGACGAGGCTCCGCTCGTAGATCACCTTCAGCCACTCCCAGTCGGACTCCAGCTGCGGAGCGTCCGCGAGCCAGCGGTCGAGGCTCCGCTGCATCTCCGTCTGATGTCGGTCGTCGCGCTTGTGCGCCTTGGTCTCCTCAGCCCGGAGTGCCATCCCCATCTGGGAGGTGACGACGTCGACGTCGGTGCTCCACCGTTCCCCGGGTTCGATCCGGACGCGGAACGTCAGGCCGTGCTCGTCAATCTCCGCGCGCTCGGAGGTGGTGACCTCCGTCTCCCGTGCGTAGCGCTTCCGCTCGTAGCGGAGGACCAGGCGATCCTTCTCCACCCGGCGCGCGTACTTCCCCTTCTTCTTCAGCGCGTCTTTGACCTCGAAGAGATCCGCGAAGTCGCTGCCCGCCTCGATCCGGATCGTGAGGTCAGCGGGATCCGCGTCGTGGTTGAAGACCGTGAGCGACTCGTGGAACCCGTCACCCACCGTGCGGTGGCGGATCACCGAGAGCTTCGCGTCGACGTAGACCGTTCCCGTTCCCGGAACGAGGAAGAAGCGCGTCTCGAAGTACTGGAGATCGTCGACCGACAGGGAGTTCAGGCGCTGCCCGTCGACGGTCAGGATCCAACTCGAAAGGAAGCGGGTGTCCCACGCGAACAGGCCGGTCGGATCGTCGATCGAGGCCTCGATGTCTCCCCGATCGTCGCTCACGACGAAGGTGTTGCCGTCGAGGATCTTGACGAGGTCGTCGCTCACGCGCCCGCCCGATCGCGCGGAGGTCCGGGGTACAGGCGCTGGAAGCCGAGGAGGAGCGCGACCTGGCCCTGGATCTCGATCTCTCCGCGGAGAGCAGCGGAGACGGCGTTCAGCTTGCCGGTCGCGAGCCCGTCGGAGAGCTTCGCCTCCATCGTGGCGATGCAGTCGGCCTTCCCCTTGCGATGCGAGACCTTCACTTCGCCGTCGTCGAGCTGAAGGAACCACGACTCGATGACTTTCCCGTCGCGGAGATCGAGCCGGATCGTCCCCGACAGCTGACGCAGAACCGGATCGTTGTTTCGCGAGGGCAGCGTCTCCAGGAAGTCGGATGTAGCGCTCAGCCGGGGCCTCCTTGCCGGGTGATCCTTCCGAGGATGTTCGCTCTGCGCGCCCGGAGGGATTCGAACCCCCAACCTTCTGATCCGTAGTCAGACGCTCTATCCAGATTGAGCTACGGGCGCAGCGTTTCGGGTAACGCCGGCCAGTCTACCGGCCCGACTCAGGCGCGAGAGAACTGCGGGAGGAGGTCCGCGTGCGCCTCCAGGAGTTCGTCCAGCATCGCCTCGGCCTCGGTCGCGTCGCGATTGCTGACCGGGTCGAGCAGCAGCGCCTCGAGCGCTGCCCCGCGGTCGCCGTGGACGGCCGCCTCCACGACGCGGTCCTGGATCGCAATCTGCTGGTTGAACAGGGACGTGATCCCTGCCGGGAGCGAACCCATCGCCAGGCCGCGGACGCCGTAGGAGCCGGCGACGGCCGGGATCTCCACGATCGCCCAGTCCGGCAGCCCGCGGATCGCACCGTCGTTCACGACGTTCACCGCGAGCTCGTACTGGTTGCGTCCGCCTGCGACGGCGCCGACGATCATCGGCGCCCGGTCGTCCATCCGAGCGTCGGAGGAGAGCAGCGTCGTCGCGTCGAGCTCTCCGCGAGCCGCGGCGTGCATCTTCTCCCGCACGTCCTTGCGGCGCTGTTCCACCTCGTCGAGCCGGTCGGCGAACGGATGCCCGTCGGGGCGCGCCCACGGGAGGTACTCGCCGACGTGGTCGTCGTACTGGGACGGATACAGCCCGTGGAGCTTGAACAACCGCCGGGACACGATCTCGAAGTCGGGGTCGTACGCCTCCAGACGCTCACGGAACGCGGGGTAGAGATCCTCTCCCGTCCGCCGGTCCCGGAGCTGGGTGATGAAGGTGATGTGGTTGAGGCCGCACGCCTGCACCTCCAGGAAATCCGCGACGGCCTGCTCCTGCTCCTCCTCCGCAGGGGAGTCCCACTCCGCGGTGATCCACCCCATCACGCGGCCCACCTTCGAGTACGCCATCGCGATCCCGTGGCAGAGACCGACGACGCGCACCGACGTGTGGCGCGTCAGCGCGAGGCACACGCGCGTGAGCGGGTTGGAGTAGTTGAGGAGCAACGCGTCCGGCGCGAGGCGCTCGACGTCCCGCGCGATCCCGAGTACCAACGGGATCTGCCGCAGGGAATGGGAGAGCGCTCCCGGGCCTCCGTTCTCCCCATAGGTGTGGATCACGCCGTGCGCGATCGGGATCTCCCAGTCCTTCGCCCACGCGTCGAAGCGCGCGACCTCCACGGCGTTGATGACGAAGTCGGCGCCGGGAATGACCTCGAGCCGGTCGGTCGAGGCCTCCACCTTGAAGGGAGCGCCGAGCTCGTCGTTCGCGGCGGCGACCCAGCCCGCCATCGCGTCGAGGCCCTCCGGTTCGATGTCGACGAGCGAGACCGTCGCGCCGTCGAGCGTCTCCCGCTCCTCGAACAGGCCGGAGATCGTCGGCAGCCCGAACTCCGTGCTCGCCGCGCCGACGATCACGATCTTCGGTGCGGCCACGCGCGAACCCTACTTCACGTCGAACTCGGCGAAGTGATCCGTTCCGACGGTCGTTCCACCGAGCTCGATCTTGGAGAACTCTCCGCCGACGTAGACGTTCTTCGCCGAGCCTCGGATCGTCCACACGGGTTTGTTGGGCAGCGGATGCCAGGACGTCACGAGGTTGCCCTGGAACGTGAGCGCGGCGAGGCGTGGAGCGGGCTTCAGGTCGACGGTCAGGAAATGGCCTCCGACGATCACCTTCTTGTCGGCGATCGAGACGGCCTGGACGTCGCCGTTGCAGAACACCCGCCACAGCTCGTGACCGCTCGAGTTGAAGACCTGAACGCGGCCGCCCTGTCCGGCCTCCGCGACGACGATCATGCCTTCGTGCTGAGCGATGTCTTCCACCCAGCGATCCGGGTCGGGGTGGACGGCCCAGTCGCCCAGCGTTCCGTTCGAGCGGAAGATCGCCAGATACCGCTCCGGGTGCCCGTTCACGGCGGTGAACACGCCCCCAATGATGAGCTGTCCGGTCGGCAGCGCCCGGATGACGCGCACCGCTCGGTTGACGGACGGATGCCAGGGCGTCAGGTGTCCACCGCTCGGGATGTTCACGGCGGCGATGTGCGTACGGTGCTGATTGTTCACCTGTCCGAAACGTCCGCCGAGATAGAGCGTCGAGCCGCTTACGGAGAGCGAGCGCACGAGCGCGCCCGCATTCACCCTGAGACCCGTCAGCGTGCCGTCCTTCCGGATACCGACGACGCGGTTCCGCACCTGCCCGTGCACGCGGGTGAACGTTCCGCCAGCGATCAGGGTGTCGTGATAGGCGGCCATCGCGTAGACGATGCCGTTCGCCCCGGGATTCCACGCCGTGAGCCGGCCGGTGCTCGCGTTGACCGCCATGAGGTGAGCCCGGGCAACGTGCTGTCCGGAGGGGCCGACCGCGGCGGTGAACTCCCCACCGAGGTAGATCACGCCGCCGATCCGGCGGATCGCCCAGACCCGGCCGTTCGCTCCCCAGACCCCGCGCTCAGGCGAGGTGTGGATCGTCGCCGAGGCCGTCGATCCGGCGAGCGCCACGATCACCAGGCACGCCGCGACGACGACGCGCGCCCGAAACCTCTCTCCCATCGCTCTCCTCCGGTGGAATCGGCGGGCGATGACCCTACCGCAAACGCCCCAGACGTTCGGGCCGGGTCAAACACTCGAGGAACGCTCCGGAGCCGCTCAGGCAGCTCGTTCGAGCTTCCGCACCTTCCAGATGTGCTCGGAGGGAAACGCTCGCGCCCAGTCCTTCGAGGCGTAGTCCCCGTAGGTGGTCGTCGCGTCCTCCGACGGCCGGAGCTCGATCAGGTCCTCCACCTCGAAGCCGCTCGAGCGGAACAGCCGGATCCACTCCCCGTAGGTGAGCTGCCACTCCACGTCGTCCGGCTCGGACATCCGTCCCAGCGCGAAGTAGTCGCGCACGAGCTGCCGCCCCGGCTGCCCTTCCCCGTCCGGCCAGCACATCCAGATCACGGGGGTGGAGATGTCGAACACCAATCGTCCCCCCGGGCGCAGGACGCGAGATGCCTCCGGGATCGTGAGATGCGGGTCGGTGAACGACGTCGCACCGTGATCGCAGAAAACGAGATCGAACGAGCCATCCGCGAACGGGAGCTCCTCCGCGCTCGCTCGCACGAGCGGCATGCGCGTAGCGCTGGCCGCGACGTTCTCGACCGCATGTCGGAGTTGGTTTTCCGAGAAGTCCATGCCGACGACATGGGCGCCGCGGCGGGAGACCTTGATACCCCCCTGCGCGGCCCCGCATCCGAGCTCCAGCGCGCGGAGTCCGGAGACGCCGCCGAGCGCATGCACCTCGTCCTCAGGGACGTCCCACGTGCCCCAGCCGAGGAAGTCCCAGCGATTGAGCTGCTTCGCGTGCTCCTCTTGATAGGAGTCGCTCTCCGCCTCCCACGAGCGGAGGTTCGTCCGGACGTCGTCGCGGCTCACGCGGAACGCTCCGTGATCCGGCCGAGGGCGTCCTTCGCGGTCGCGTCGATGGAAAGGACACCGGCGAGCCCGCTGAGATCGATCACGAGGCCGGAGGCGGCGTTGGACACGTCCTCCATCATCGCCGACGAGAGCCGGAAGCGGAGACGGGAGGATTCGAACCTCCGAGGGAGTTTGACCCCCCTAACCGCTTAGCAGGCGGCTGCTTTCGGCCACTCAGCCACGTCTCCGGGGCGATTCTAGTGGACGCCCTCCGGACGACCCCTTTCGTTTCTCATGCGGGCCCGGGGGTAGAGACCCCGACACATCGCACCATTGAGAAAGGGGAAGCACCATGCTCGCCATCGATTTCCAGGCGGGAGCCTCCGAAGCGTGGCAGCACGTCGCCACGTTCATTCCGAAGTTCCTGGGGTTCCTCGCCATCCTCGTGATCGGCTATTTCCTCGCGAAGGTCCTCGCCCGCGTCGTGGACGACCTGCTGGAGCGGGTCGGCTTCGACCGCTGGGTGGAGCGCGGCGCCTTGAAAGAGGCTCTCGAGCGGAGCCGCTTCGACGCATCCGACATCCTCGCGATCGTCACGTTCTGGGCGGTGTTCCTGATCGCGCTCCAGCTCGCGTTCGGCGTCTTCGGCCCGAACCCGGTGAGCAACCTGATCGAGGGGATCATCGCGTTCCTGCCGAACATCTTCGTGGCCCTCGTGATCATGGTGATCGCCGCCGCCCTCGCGAAGGTCGTGACCGAGATCGTCCGGGCGACCCTCGGAGCGATGTCGGGCGGGGAGGTCCTCGCCCGGGCCGCGGGAGCCGCGATCCTCGTGATCGGAGTCTTCGCGGCGCTCACGCAGCTGCAGATCGCGCCCGCCATCGTGGTTGGACTCTTCTACGCGATGCTCGCGATCATCGTCGGCTCCGCCGTCGTCGCCTTCGGCGGCGGAGGGATCCCCGTCGCGCGGCGCTATCTGGAGCGCGCCTCCACGAAGCTCGAGGACAAGGGCCCGGAGATGCGACGCGCCGCGGAGGGTGCTCCGGAGCGGATCGCGGAGCGCACCGGTGAGCTCCGCGACCAGGTGGTGCGCGGTCCCGAGAGCGACACCACGCAGGAGACGCCGACCGAGACGCGGTTCTGATGCCGCGCGACGGCAGGCGTAGAAGAGGGGGTTTCTTCGGACCCGGCCCTCGCAGGGGGGGCGGAGGGCGCGGCTTCGGCGGCCGCCGCCGATTCGCGATGGCGGGCGGAGGGATGGGCGGGGCCCGGCCGCACTACATGCCGCGGAGAGGCGGACGCGGCGGAGGCTTCCCGCTTATCGCCGGCATCGTCGTGCTCGCGCTGCTCGGCTTGGTGCTGTGGCTCTTCCTCCGGAGCGGAGGCACCGGAGGGAGCACCGAGAGCGCTCCGTCGAACAATGGGGCGGCGACCTCCTCCGCGAAGGTGGAGTCCAACGGCACCGATCTGCTCGGGCTCGCCGCGGACGGCACGTCCTCGGACTTCGAGCCTTACGAGAACCAGCCGGTTCACGCGTCGAACGTGCCGGTCGTGTCGACCGTCGGGGACGGCGTGTTCTGGATCGGAACGAGCTCGGAGAACCGGCTGCTCGTCGTCTCCGCCGGCTCTGCGCCGAGCGTGAACCCCGGCGACGTGGTGTCGATCGACGGAACGCTTCGCGTGCTTCCCGTTGACTTCGCGACGCGATACGGCGTGAGCGACAGCATGGACCAGGCGGATCTCCAGCGGACCGGCCACTACGTCGCGGCCGATCGGATCGACACCGGACAGAGCTAGCGGGAGAGCCTCCCCGCACGCTCGAGGAGCTCGAGCGTGCGGTCGATCGGCAGCGCGTGGAGGGTGTTTCCGTTCACGCCGGTCGTCGTCTCCGCCTGGAAGAGCGCATTCAGGACGGCTTCCTCCACGG